>CAKTDK010000214.1 GCA_934541205.1 uncultured Eubacteriales bacterium | reverse complement strand
CATCTGCACAGGCTGAATCTCTAAAGAAATTAGCTTCTGAAAAAAATAAAAATGGGGAAGAGTTAGATTATGACGATATTAAAAATATTATTTTTGTAGAGAAGGAAAAAAAGAAGACAGCAATCAAAATAGATACTAAAAAAGTGAAAAAAGAATTTTTCAGTGAAGATACATCTGTAGAAGAAATGGAAAAAGTAATATATAGGCTACTTTCAGAATGGAAAAATTCAAAAGAAAATTAGAGAGGTGTGAGTTAAATGATAAATAATGGGATGCCCAAAGAAGTAATAGGAATAGATCATGGATTTAAAAATATGAAAACAGCGCATAGCTGTTTTCCAACTGCTCTATCAAAATTAAATTCTCTGCCTGATGATTTAAGAGGAATATTACAGTTCAATGGAGCAATATACAAAGAAAATGGGGAACAACTGGATTACATTGATAATTCAGATAAAACTGTAAATGATGATTTTTATATTTTAACATTGTTTGCTTTAGCAAAGGAATTCCGTGCCAGAGGACTTACAGCAGCTAATGTAACATTTGCAACTGGACTTCCACAGAGATGGTATGAGAATCAGAAAAATGATTTTCAGAAGTATTTGAGCAAACACAAAGAAATTCACTTTAAATATGAGGGAAACACATATCATGTATATTTAAATGATGTTAACGTGTATACTCAAGGTTATGCTGCTTTTATGACATCACCTAAAGTTATGGAATATATCAACAAAGAAGTTTGCGTCGTTGATATTGGTGGCGGAACAGTTGATTATATAAGGGTTGAAAATGGTTCAATTAAATCAGGAACAGAAGGTTCTAAGATTGATACCAAAGCGTCTTTGTGGTTAATAGCTCAAGTGCAGGAGCAGGTTGAAACTGATTTATGTTCAACTATTCCGGAAAGTGCTATTATTAGCTATATGCAGTCTGGAAGTAAAGAAATGCAGCCTTCAAATAAATATGAAGCTGTAATGCAGAAAGTCTTTAAAAATTATGCGGATATGGTATTCATGAATTTAAAAAAATATCGTATAAATACAGACCTTATTCCAATTGTATTTATAGGTGGTGGTTCAGCTGTTATAAAAAATTTTGGAACGTATGATAAAAATATGACGGATTTCATACTTGATCTGAAGGCTAATGCAATCGGATATGAAAATATCTATAAGTTACTTTCTTAATTGTATGGTGAGGGTTAGCAATGAAAAAAAGAAGTGCAACGGACATAAGAGATATTATATCGGATGACGATAATCTTGTTACAAGTATTACATTTATATCAAGTAAGAAAAAGGAAAGAATAGCTTTAGAACTTATAGCAGATGAAATGGATGAAAACGGGATAGGCTTTAAAGAAGCACTTGTTAACTTGCTATACAACAATATTGATTTTGAGCCTGAGCCTGTAAAGTCTAAGCCTAAATCCAAGAAAAGGCCCGATGCAAAAAAACAACCGAAAATTAATGGATTTAACATTGAGCAGAAAGAGATAAGTAATGACAGTGAAATAGATTCTGAAAAAACTGATGAAATAAAAAAGAAAAATACTGAGCAAAAAGATAATAGTAATACTATGAAGTCAACAGCGGAAATTATTGCTGAAAATAAGCGTAAAAAGGAAAGCTCTGGGAATTTGAGCGATAAAGACAAAGAAGAACTGAAAAGAAAATTATTGAATAGTTATAGAGCATAAAAAGATAAGCATCAATTTGGTGCTTATCTTTTTTGGTAAAAATGCAACTGTTTTAAGAATATAATTCCATTTTTGCAAACATTTATACAAATAAATGATTTATTATTTTTATATTAAGTTTAATAGAAATGGAGTGATTATTATGCAGTATACGCAACAAGATAAAGAAAATGCACTACAAACAAGTCTTACTTCTCTTGCTTCGAGACTTGGATATACACCAAAAAGAGTAGGAAGATGTTACACTTTAAAGGAAATGGACAGTATTAGAATTTATAATGACCGTACCTGGTATAGATGGTCTAACAGTGGCTCAAGATCAGGTGGAACTCAGATAGATTTTTTGCTTGAATTTGGTGGAGTTAATACAGTACCTGAAGCAATACACCAGCTTTTAGATTTACAAGGTATATCACCAGAATATAAAGCGACACAGGATATGAATTATTCAAATGAAAGAAAAGATTTTGTGTTGCCGGAAAAGGCACAGAGCTATAGGATAGCTTATGCATATCTGATCAAGACAAGGGGACTTTCAAAAGATGTAGTTGATTTTTTTGTAAAAAATAAGCTTCTTTATGAAGACAAGGATTTTCATAATTTAGTCTTTGTTGGCAGAGATGCCGAAGGAACTATTAAGTATGCGACTAAGCATGGAACCAGAGATGCATATGGTCAAAAATATAAAGGTGACGTTGCGGGTAATGATAAAAACTATGGAGTTAATATCGTTAATAATAACAGTGATATGCTGTATGTTTTTGAAGCATCCATTGACTGTATGTCATTTATGGATATTACAGGTGATTTTAACGATAGTAACAAACTTATACTTGGAATGGTTGAAGAGAATCCTTTAAGAACCTTCTTAAAAGAACATCCAAATGTAAAGAAAATAGGCTTTTGCCTGGATAATGATCTTGCAGCAACCAAAAAAGTTAAAGGTGAAGCAGAGATACTTAATATGGATGGAAGTATTAAAAAGGAGAGAGTGCCAGGATATTTAGAGACGTATCGTGAAATGGGATATATTGTTAAGGATATGCGTGCTCCGGTTATTGAAGGAGAGAAGGTTAAGGACTATAATGAATATTTAAAATACCTGAAGAAAAATAATCCTGGAGCTGTAGCAGCACTTAATTATACAGTTCCAAAGAGAAAAAGCAGATAAAAATGTAGACTCTATATAGCCAATATATATTGACAAATGATTTTTCCCGCATCTGCCCCTAAATACTCATCGGCATCTATTTGAAATATCCAATCATTT
>CAKTDK010000213.1 GCA_934541205.1 uncultured Eubacteriales bacterium | reverse complement strand
ATGTATTGTATTCATAAAGCTTGTCTTTTGAATAGGTTGTGCCTATTGCACAGAAGATGTCGTGGCAAATACCAAAAATGTCGTTTGTTTTCAAAAAAATCACTCCTATTTTTCAAAAAAATTTATTATAGCCGTATTATACCATAAGCAATTCCGAAATTCTACATATAAATAAAAAAAATTGTAAATATTTTATGAATTTATTAGAATGGAAAAATAAAAAATCATTTTTTTTTATTATTTAACACCGGTGTATTTTTTATTCTTAAAATCATAAAAATTGAAGTGATAACTATACTCATAATAATTATTTCTATGGGAAGTAGAACTAAATTTTTTACTATACTTGCACTCAGATAATAAAAATATCCCTTTTTAAACAACATTTGAGACCAAAGACAATTAAGCAGTATATTTACGCAAACGTTTACGCAAAGCTTTGAAAGAGCTATTCTTACATAAAGAAAGACATTATATTTTGCTCCGAAAAGAAAGATTGCATAAATAAAACTTGATGTCATGGTACTTAGCGTATATCCGGGAAAAAATCCGTATTCCGGTCTTAAGAAAAAACCGATAATATCGCTTATAAATCCGTATATCAATGCAACAAAAGGACCGCCTATCATACCGCACAGAGAGCTTGGTATAAAAGTTATCATTATGTTGAGATTTTGGCCTACAGGTATTTTAAAAAATGTGTTGAATAAAATATACATTGCAACAAATAATGATGTTAAGGCCATAATGTGAATATTTGATATGTTTTTGACGGCTTTTCTCCAATAACTTTTGGAAAATGGGGATGAAAAATTGTGTTTTAATAAAGTAGCAGAACGCATAAAAATTCCTCCTCTAAAATAAAAATTATGCCACATAGAGGAGGCTATTCTCCGGTATGTAGCAGCGGGATGCGAAAACTAAACCGCAAGATAACTTTTCGTCCGTCTGACAACTCCCCGTTCAGACAGCACTTAACGCATAGTTTTCTACTCTGCTTTTTCATAAATTATATAATATATATTTTTTTATTTCAATAATATTTAAAATATTTGACGATATATATAAAAACTTGAATTAAGTATAAAAATATTATATAATATTTGTATAGAATTAATTAGAAAACGAGGAGATATTATGAAAAATATTATAACTGTAAGCCGTGAATACGGTTCCGGCGGAAGAATAATTGCAAAAAAATTGGCTGAAACTTTAAAAATACCTTTTTATGATAAAGAACTTATAGATATTACGGCAAAGAAATTAGGACTTTCTCCTGATTTTATAAGAGAAATTGAACAGAAAAAAGCGGGAAGTTTTTTATATAATCTTTATACAAGTTCTCAAAATCTTCCCATAAATGATCAAATTTTTATAGCTGAATCACAAGTTATAAAACAAATTGCAGAAGAAGGTCCATGTATTATTTTAGGTCGCTGTGCCGATTATGTTTTGAAAGACAATAAAGAAGTTTTAAAAACTTTTATTTATTCTCCTTTGGAGGAAAGAATAAAAAGAGTTGAACAGGATTATAACTCAAAAACTGATAATACAAAAGCTTTCATAGTTAAAAAAGATAAGAGAAGAGCGTCATATTATAATTATTATACTAACGGTGACTGGGGATGCTATAAAAATTATGATTTGATGGTGAACAGTTTCCTTGGAATTGATAAGACAGTAGAAATAATTTTGAATTTGGTTAAATAATAAATGCAGAATATGCGGAATTTTACTTGTAGTATTTTTTCGTATGTTCTGTTTTTTATTTTTTGTTCATAAATTATTATAATTAAATTAATATAATAAATTAATTTGAGGAATATAATAAAATTCTATTTATTATGTAAAAAGTTATTAATTTTTTGGAAGGAAGAAATTAAGTTTATGCTGGAACTTAAAAATGTAAAAAAGACGTATCGTGTGGGAGATATAGAAACAAAGGCTTTAGACGGAATAAATGTGGCTTTCAGAGAAAAAGAATTTGTGGCAATACTGGGAAAAAGCGGTTCGGGAAAAACCACTTGCCTTAATATTATAGGCGGACTTGACAGATATGATGAAGGCGAGCTTGTAATTAAGGGAAAGAAAACATCCGATTTTAAAGACAGGGACTGGGACGCATACAGAAATAATTCTATAGGTTTTGTGTTTCAAAGCTATAATCTTATAATGCATTTAAGTATAGTTGAAAACGTTGAGCTTGGAATGACTTTAAGCGGAGTATCTTTTGAAGAAAAGCATAAAAGAGCGCTTGAAGTGCTTGGAAAAGTGGGACTTAAAGATCATTTGCATAAAAAACCCAATCAGCTTTCCGGAGGACAGATGCAGCGTGTTGCTATTGCAAGAGCTCTTGCAAACGACCCGGAAATTCTTTTATGTGACGAGCCGACGGGAGCTCTTGATACTGCTACCAGCATTCAGATAATGGATTTAATAAAAGAGGTTGCTAAAGACAGACTTGTTATTATGGTAACTCATAACCCTGAAATTGCGGAAAGTTATGCTGACAGAATTATCAAATTTCAGGACGGAAAAATTACTTCGGATACTCATCCTCATAAGGAAAGACCAAAACCCGATGAATTTAAGCTCAAAAAAACAAGCATGAATTTTTTGACGGCTTTGAAAATTTCATTTAATAATATAAAAACAAAAAAAGGAAGAACATTTTTAACTTCTTTTGCTTCAAGTATAGGAATTATCGGTATTGCTTTAATACTCAGTCTTTCGACCGGATTTCAAAATCAAATCGATATATTTCAAAAAGACGCGCTTGCTGAGTTTCCCGTAATAGTTTCAAAAAGCGCTATGGAATTAAATGCCGAAAATATAAATACTATGCACGATCAGATAAAAAATAAAGAAGTTTCTGAAGAATATCCAGATTCAAAAGATGTGATTTTATATAATCCTGAAGAAAATGTTTTTATTCATAATAATGTTTTTAAGAAAGAATATTTAGATTATATAAAAAATGTAGATGC
>CAKTDK010000212.1 GCA_934541205.1 uncultured Eubacteriales bacterium | reverse complement strand
CAGCCCTGCATTTATTGAAAATGACCGCACCTATACGCCGATCCGCTTTATTTCGGAACAACTCGGCGCAAATGTCGATTGGAACGAAAGCAAGCAAAAAATTACTATTACAAGAAAAACGGCGGACAATAAATAAAT
Source organism: uncultured Eubacteriales bacterium (assembly GCA_934541205.1). Classification (GTDB taxonomy): domain Bacteria; phylum Bacillota; class Clostridia; order Oscillospirales; family RGIG7773; genus RGIG7773. Next base: position 2,861 of record CAKTDK010000212.1, on the reverse strand, counting down.
ATAGTACAACTATAAAGAGGTATAGCATAAGCGGTCGTAAACGATCACTTAAATGCTGTACCTCTTTTCTTTTTTCAAATTATATGTAGTGACAGTGCATAAATCCGCCCTATGCGTTCTGTTCCCGACGCTTAAACAATGATATAATATATTTGCCGCTATGATATGCCTGCTCTGTATCGAAAAAGTTTTCTTTTTCCGATCGCAAAATTTTATATATGTAAAAGACGTTTGGAATAATACGCCGCCGTTTTCCTCGGATTGCTGCCGTATATAAAATTAAGTAAATATAAAAAACCAAACAAGTCTTTTATCCGGACTTGTTTGGTTTTTTTCTTTTTATGCAGTGCTGAAATAAAAAAGTTAACTTTTTTGAAAAAACGATTGTATTTTCGGACTTTTTATTGTTCATAAGGTGAAAGGGAAAAAACACCGACTTTCTGCGTGAAAGGAGGTGAGAAAAATGACTCAGGACGATATACGTATATCAAAGCAATTTTGTAAATTCTGCGTTCGTGTATTAAAGAATGAAGCTGTTAATATCGAGGCGGAACTTGCAAGGCAAAGGAAACGAGAAAAATCCCTTAACGAGCTGACGAATGATGAAATTATCAGGCTGTTACGGCTCTGTATTTAAGGGCGCGAGAGATAAATACAAAAAGTTTTACGACATTGAGCTCCCGAAAAACTTGTCGCCACACACTATGCGCCATACATTCTGCACCAAAATGGCAAACGCGGGTATGAATCCTAAATCTCTGCAATATCTTATGGGACACGCAAACATAACTATGACATTGAATTATTACGCACATGCAACATACGAATCCGCAAGAGATGAATTTGACAGAATAATGGGTACAGCTCAAATAATGGACTTACCTAAACAGGAAGAACGCATTTCCGCATAAGGTATAAATACAAGTTTTACTACTTTATTTACTACTTTTGAAAGTGAAAACATAAAAACTTTTGAGAAGTTATGAGAATATCGCCCATAATCAAAAACACCGCAAAGCCTTGTAAAATCAAGACTTAACGGCATTTAAGAAGTTATGAAGAGATAATTAAAAATAGTCTGATTTTTTAATAGGGAATTAGGGAATCGGTACATTTTATTAAGAAATACCTAACTTCAATAACTCCCTATTTCATTTGATTTATGTTAGAATTACCTTTTTAAAAAGGGGTTTTCATGTTTTAAAAGGAAACCACAAATGAGAAAATGATATTCAAACTGTCCTAAAATATATCAACTACGGAACACAGATATCCTCTGCTGATTTCTGTGTTCCCGATAGCAGACACCCCCGAAAGGGTGCGTGCTATTACTCTGTTTTTCTGTATATGACTATATTTCGTTCAGTTCCTGATATAAACAGGGATTTTTCATAATTTCCTATAGTTTCGGAATACTCTGCTACTTCGTTGGTTATATCAAAATGAGGAATGTTCAAAATATCGGAATTATCACAGATTACAACAAATCCACCCATATCGGAATTAATGTCCCTGTTTGCTCCGTAACACTTATCTAATGTCGTAAGTATACTAAAAACATCAGACTTTATGCAATCGGGGACAGTAAAAGTATCAATATCTGCAACATGACCGAGCTTTATCATTTATCACTCACCGCCTTAACCAGTTTTTTGAATGGCAGAGGAACAAGCTCCCAATCCCAAACTTTTGGACAAAGTGGATGATAGAACAACTGCCCGTTGCTGTCTGATATACAGTAACATTTCTTTGCATATTGGGATATAACGGATATTACCTCTCTTGCTTTTTTCTGAAATGAAGTATTGCTTTGATGTCCTGTGCCTACCGCATAAATTATCTTATCTGCTTTCTCTGCTGATTCCTCTATTTTCCGAATATTTTCCTTATCCTCGGCGGTTGATAATTTTACCTTGCCGTTGCTTATCTCGGGGAAGAGGTTTACTATATCAACAGAACCAAATCCCAGATTTATGAGATTTCTGAGAACATTACAGGTTGTCCTGTCAAAATATATGCCTTGTGAAGTCCCTGCCGATAACATAATCACTGTTGCTTTTTCCTTTTCTTCGTCCCATGTAATACGGTGTAAGTACTTCTTTTTCATATCTTTATTATACTCAAATGATATTTGAGCACTTGTTTGTACTAAGTTCATGAGCTAAATCCTTTCTCTAAAATAAAAAAATCCCGAACAGAAATAAATCTGTTCGGGTATTGGTTGTTAGTATAAAATGATATTTGTTGATTAATCTAACCAACTATTGATTGAATCTTCAAGTTCATTATAATAATCGTTAACACTGTCTACTACTAAATCCGCGTAGAAGAAATACACAACAATCGGCAGCAAGAATATAACAATCATATGAGAACCCTTACTAAGTATATCTTTGCTAAAAACATCATTTAATTTTAAAAGTACGAATTTTACAAATCCCACATTTAATTCCTTGAATTCGTTATGTAATGCGATGATTGAGCATATGAAAGAAATGATATAAATAATCAACCCTAACCATGCCAAACCAAGCCAGATTATTATCAAACCTACAATAGCCATTATCAGCATAACATTCCCTTTTTTCAATAAGTTAGTCATAATAAACCTCCACAATTATATTAATTATTTAAAATATTATTTATTTTCGCTTGTTTTTCTTCGTATGTGATAAGTTTCATATCAAATTGTTTTTCAATTCTTCGTATTTCCTCAAAACAATCCACTTTTTTGCGTGCTGCCGAAAGGCGCTGGTCGTATTCACTCTGAGATAATACATCCATTGCCAAAGCCTTGTCGAGATTTTCTTTTTCGGCAAGATATTTTTGTTCTACTTCCTGCTTTTCACGAAGAACTGCAC
>CAKTDK010000211.1 GCA_934541205.1 uncultured Eubacteriales bacterium | reverse complement strand
TTTTTGCAAAAAAAATTATAAAATAATCAAAATTGTTAATATTAATTTAAAAAAATTTTTTTATAATATCTCTTGTATGAATACTAAGGAGATTTTATTTATGAACTGGATTGTTTATTTCATTTTGGGAACTGTATTTATTTCTACGGATTTGTTTTTTCCTGATACAATTCTTAATTTTCTTCCCGATTGCATAGGGTTCTTCTTTTTTGCTTTAGGTATAAAGCAGCTTGAGAAAAAAACCGAAGCAATTAATTATGAAATGTCAAAAGTACTTGGTATGGTTTTGATAATTTTGACAATTTCAGATATTTTTAATTTGACAGGATTTATGTCTTATGAAACTGCGCCTTCAATTTGTCTTGTTACCGTACCTGATATTTTTAATTATAAAGAATATATGACGGATGTAGATAGATTTAACCCGCTGTTTTATGTGCTTTTGTTTTTAAAATTATTTATTACTGCATTTATGTGCGGTTTCTTTTTTAATCTGTACAAAGCATTTTCTTCAACAAACAAGAAAAAAGATACTCCTTGGTTCGATATAGTATTGTATATAAATTATGCTGTTTTTATAATTTTCCAGCTTATGCTTATAATAAATTTTGTATTTCCCGGAATAAGATATGTTATTATTGCCGCTTATGTATCTGTAATAATATTTTTCTTTATCAGTATTTTTATTTATATAATTGTTAATGATTTAATAAAGAAAAGAAAATATGCATAATATATAAAAATTATAAAAAATATTAAAAAAATTTATATAAAACACTTGACAAAAGACTTTTTGTGTTTTATAATCAAATTGTAAAAAGGATTTACCAAAAATTAGAATTGAAAGGACGGAGGCGATACCCTTGTACAGTGAAGAATGTTCCTATGAGGTTAATGCCGAAACCCATATAAGTTAAAACCTCCTGTATTATTAATAAATAATCAGATTTCTTATTTAGAAGCTTTTTAACAGTATGAGTTATACAGCAGATTTCCTTAGGCGTTTTTAATATATATGTTAGAAGTGATTTGAGTGAAAAACATCATCGGATATAGTATCCGAGCAAGGCTGTATAATGTTAGTCTTTACTCAAAAGGCATTAACCTCATTAATCAGAAATTAAAATTTAATATAAAAAACAGGACGCTGTAATATCAGCGTCCTGTTTTTTGTTTAAATAATAATAATAATAAATTGCTTTATTTTTCTTTATTTTTATATTATAATATAAATCAATAATAATACTTTGGAGGAAATATGAAAAGACAAAAGGCAAGAGAATATGCTTTTTATTTGATATACGAAGCAGATTTTAAAAACTGGGAAAATACGGATGATATAATTGAGACTGCATTTAATGAGTATATTGAAGCTGAAGATAACGATATTCAGACAGAATATATAAAAAAAACTGTAATGGAAGTAAAAGATAATCTTGAAAATTTGGATAAATTAATAATACCTAATTTGAAAAACTGGAAATTTTCAAGGCTTCCGAAAGTTACAAGAGCTATTTTGCGGCTTGCAGTTTATGAAATGAAATTTAATGATCAGATTCCTGTTAATGTTGCGATAAATGAAGCTGTGGAACTTGCAAAAAAATATGATGATTTAAAAAACGCTTCTTTTGTAAACGGAGTTTTGTCATCAGTGGCAAAAACAGAATAATAAATTTTAGGAAAAATTTTGTGAAACATTTTAAAAAACTTGTAGTCGTAAAACCATTGTCTTTTTAGAGGAAACATAAATGCTTTAATAATTCAAAGCTTACGGAGAGAAAATTACATGAATATAGAACGTGAAAAATTTTTGACGGTTACACAACTTAATACGTATATAAAAGATTTAATGGACAAAGACGAGCTTTTAACTTATGTTTATCTTAAAGGCGAAATATCTAATTTTACAAATCATTATAAAAGCGGACACTTTTATTTTTCTTTAAAGGATGAAACGGGGGTTATTTCTGCCGTAATGTTCAAAAGTAGTGCGGATAAAATAAAGTTTCAGCCGAAAGACGGTATGAAAGTGTTTGCTGTGGGAAAAGTTACTACTTTTGTTCGTGACGGAAGATATCAGATTTATGTTACTTCAATGGAGCCTGACGGAGTGGGAGCTTTGTATGTTGCTTTTGAACAGCTTAAGGAAAAACTTTCTAAAGAAGGTTTGTTTGATATTGACCACAAACTTCCGATTCCCAAAATTCCTACAAAAGTGGGGGTAGTTACCTCTTCTACAGGCGCGGCGGTGAGAGATGTAATAAATATAATATCACGAAGATTTCCTTTTGCGGAAATAATACTTTATCCTGTTTTGGTTCAGGGAGAAAATTGTGCGTCTTCCGTGATATCCGCTTTGGATTATTTTGAAAAAAATAAAAACGTTGATGTAATAATTTTGGGCAGAGGAGGAGGTTCAATAGAAGATTTATGGGGATTTAACAACGAAGATTTGGCCAGGAAAATATATTCCCTTACAATTCCCACTATATCTGCTGTAGGTCATGAAATAGATTTTACAATTTCAGATTTTGTATCCGATATGAGAGCGCCTACCCCTTCTGCTGCTGCGGAAATTTGTGTTCCAGATATAAATGAACTTAAAAGAAAAATTGATAATGTGAAAAATTATATAAAAATGCATTTGGATAAAAAGATAAGTCAAGGATATGAAAGATTAAACAGTCTTAAAAATTCAAAAGTACTTTTAAATCCTGTTTCAGCTATTGAAATTAAAAGAATGTCGTTAGATTTTCAGACAGACAGGCTTTTAAATTCGCAGAAAATCAGATTGTCAAAAGAAAAGGAAAAGTTTTCGTCTTTAGCGTCAAAGCTGGAAGCATTAAATCCTATGTCCATTCTTTTAAGAGGATACAGCGTTTCAAAAAATAAAGACGGTAAGGTTATTGAAAGCGTTTTGGATGTTAATAAGGGAGATTTTATAGAAATAGATTTAAAAGATGGAAAATTAAACTGTCAGACAGTTGAGGTGATAAAAAATGGATGAAAAAATAACTTTTGAAAAA
>CAKTDK010000210.1 GCA_934541205.1 uncultured Eubacteriales bacterium | reverse complement strand
GAAAAGTCTCGGTACGATGGATTTGCGGTGCTAAAATATAAGCAGTATAAAACCTTAAAATCAAGAAGAAAAAGAGGTCTGCCGGAATATCATCAGATCTTAATTCGTGACAAGCTGGCACAAGAAGTACAGGGGCAGATTGATATAACGAAGGAATGGCGCAGCAATTTGGATGTACCATATATCTTTGTAGATAAAAGAGATGGTTTTTCAGAACATATGCTGAATACAGGCAACTACATAAAGGTAATTAATAATCTAATAAAGAGACATAATATTTGCGATGAATCAGGCTCGTTATGGCATTTTACAAGCAAGCAACAAAGAAAAACGATTGCAGTAAGACTTATTGAAAATGGTGCTACCATAGATGAACTTGCATATTGGTTAGGACATCTTAGCAGAAGTACTGCATCAAATTATTATGCAGAGGTTAGAAAATCGAAAATAGCTGAATTGAATACGGAGTTTTTCAAAAAGAAGTTTGAGGTTACAGTCACAGAAGAGCAACTATCAGCGTTTAACGAGGAAGAAAGAAAACTCTTGTATGTTGACTTTTGTTTGGAGCAAAGACGAGTGGAATTTGGTTACTGTGCAAGAAAATTGGCAGATGGAGGATGTAATAACAGAAATAGTCTTATCAACTGTGCAAATTGTAAAAATCTGTGTACAGGAAGGAAATATCTTTCGCATTGGACGGAATTGTATAACGACCAAAAGAAGTTTGTGGAATCTATGTTGTGGGCTTACGAAAATTCGGGAATAACTGACTATAGTGAATTTAGAGAATATAAGCAAGCAGTACAAGTTCTTGAAGCATATAAAAATGTCATTGACAGTGTTGAGAGGAGCGATAAATGTGAATTTACCGGCATATAAGTACTATGAATTTTACGAAGAAAACAGGAAAGCTGAATATAAATCGCTTCTTTGCCAATTAGGAACGGATATATGCTTTGAGGATAATAAATGGATTTGTGATAAACGGGTGAAAACACAATCAGAACCTCTAAATCACTGCATTGTTTATTTTACTACAATTTCGCAAATGTTCAGAGATATTGCAAAATATTATGCTCTAATTCGAATTGCCAATGGTGATACTGTAAGAACAATAAAATCAAGGATGAGTCGTATAAATCCCTTTCTAAAATTTATGGAAGAACATAACATACGATTTGAGGATATAAATGTTAGTACGGCATATATGTTCAAGGAAACTCTTGCAGATTCAAAATATTCAATTGCAACGCTTAAAGATATATGGCGAGAAACGAATACTTTTATAAATACAATGAATGGATTCGGTGGAATTAAAATAAGTAACCCTTTTACAATAAATCCGTTTATTGCAAATAAAAAGCTTGACTATAAATATATTCCTGAATGTGTGGCAACTCAGCTTGATGAAGTCTTTAGAAGAGATGAAATAGACCTGTATTTGAAATGTATTTACTGGCTTTTACGACTAATACCATCAAGAATTTCAGAAATATTAGGGATGTCTATAGAATGTGTAAAACCATATTGTGACCATTGGGTGCTATTTATACCAACTTGGAAACAGAATGGCGGGAATATGGAGCCTATACAAAGGACAGTACACATTGAAAATAAAGGCATGGGAGAATATCTCTTATCATTACTTAACCAGCAACAAGATTTATCAAAAAAACTGCAGAATGAATTACCTGCAGAGAAACGAGGATTGCTCTTTACATACCGAAGTATATATCATTATAAAAACGGTCATAAATCTGCAACAAGGTCAATAAGAGTAGCAACCGTCAATGTTATTGAAAAACAGTTTAAAAGAATCTGTGAGCAGTATGAGGTTGCAGATGAAAACAATCAGATGTATTGTGTGACCTCTCATCAATTTCGCCATAACGGAATTACAGATCGTTTAGAAGCAGGATTTACAATAGAGCAAATTGCTGATATGACAGGGCATCACGGCGATGCAATGATATGGAATGCATACTCTCATTTGGATTTAAAACCGAGGACTATCATTGAAAAACAGCAGTATGTTATGGATGAACCAAAGGAAAACAAAAATCCGTATGTTTTATTTAACGGAAGAATACTCAATATGAATGAGCAAACTGAAAAAAGGCTACTAAAAAACATGCGAGCATTAAAAGTCCCGGGCGGGATTTGCAGTGATATGACAGGCTGTAAAGGTGATATGTGGAACTGCCTTGAATGTGAGCATTTTATCCCTGATTCAGAACAACTATCATACTTCAAAGAACAAATCCGAAACTTAAAAGACAAAGCAGTAAAATTTGAGGGATACCCGATGATTCGTGATAATGCCCTGAAAAATGCTGAACTGTTTGAAAACATAGTAAATAAAATTTGTGGAGGAAAAAGTAATGAACAATAAAATACCAAAAGAACTTGCAGAGCGACAGGAACAACAACGACAGAACACAGTAAATACTGTAAGGAAAGCAATAGAGGAATTGTCTGACGAAGGGCATAAGATTACCATTAAACTTTTAATTGAGTACACGGGATTGTCACGGTCGGTATTCGCAAAGGAGCATATCAAAGCAGTTTTAGTGGAGAATGGTATTGTCAATAAAAAAGATAGGAATCATAAATCAAATAAAGAAGATGTTTACAAGGAAAAATTGGCAGAGATAATTAACAAACAAAAGTTAATTATAAAACGATTAAAAGCGGAGAATCAGGAACTGAAGGAGGAATGTGAACTGTTGAGAGGAGAGATATTTATGCTAAAAAGTTCATAAGTTGGTAAAAGTGGATAAAGCTTGTTAATTATATTGAAAATTATGTAGAAATATGATATAATATAAAATAAAGTTGATATATTTAACAAAAGGAGTCTGAAAATGAATATAGAATATAAAAGAGGAGTTTTTATGAAAATGTTCTGCAAAGATTATATCGCAGAAATTAAAAAATTTTGTTATAGAATAAATAATTCTGATGCAGATGTATTTGTTGTTATGGCAAGAAAGGCTGTTTGTTTTGTGTATGCTTTAATGGATTTGGGGTACATAGAAC
>CAKTDK010000209.1 GCA_934541205.1 uncultured Eubacteriales bacterium | reverse complement strand
AGCCAATGGATATTACTGTTATAAGAAACGGTGAAAAGCTTGTAATAAAAGATGTTGAATTTCCAAAATTAAATACAGAAAACGGTTATAGTATGTATTATCCTGATTTTAAAGTTGAAAGACTTGATAAAAGCATTGTAAATGTATTTAAGCAAACTGCTTTTCAAACAAGATCATATATTGCGTTGGTATACGGTTCATTAGGAGATCTTCTTACAGGAAAGCTGGGTATAAAAGATATTTCCGGCCCTGTCGGAATTACTACCGCTATCGGTTCTGCCGTTCAAAGCAGCGATATTTTTTCAAATCTTATTTTTCTTATTACTCTTATAACAATAAATTTAGGAATTTTTAATCTTCTTCCATTCCCGGCTCTTGACGGGGGAAGGCTTGTATTTTTAATTATAGAAGGTATACGCCGTAAACCTATAAACAGAAAATATGAAGCATATATACATTTTGCCGGACTTATGATTCTATTCGGACTTATTATTATTGTTACTTTTAAAGATATCTTTTCTTTTTTCGGTTAAGGAGAATATAAATGAGCAATGTTGTTAAAATAGGAAATAAATATATCGGCGGTGAAAACCCGGTTCTTATTCAGTCTATGACAAATACAAAAACCGAAGATTCAGACGCTACAATAGAACAAATTAAAAGGCTTGAAACCGCCGGCTGTGATATTGTAAGATTTTCTGTTTATAATTCCGAATGTGTAAAATCAATAGAAAAAATAAAAGAAAATACTCATATTCCATTGGTGGCAGATATTCATTTTGATTATAAACTAGCAATTGATAGTGTTTACGCCGGGATAGATAAAATAAGGATAAATCCCGGAAATATCGGCAGTGAAGATAATGTAAAAAAAGTTGTAAAGGTATGCAAGGAAAAAAATATTCCAATAAGAATAGGCGTAAACGGGGGTTCTTTGGAAAAAGAAATTCTGGAAAAGTATAATTCTCCTACACCTGAAGCGCTGGTTGAAAGTGCTTTTAAACATATTGATATTCTTCACAAATTTGATTTTGACAATATCGTTGTATCTATAAAATCCTCAAATGTAGTTAATATGATCGACGCTTATAGCTTATTTTCCCAAAAAAGCGATATTCCGCTACATTTGGGAGTTACGGAAACTGGAAACTTTAATTCGGGTCTGATAAAATCGGCAGTAGGTATTGGAAATCTTCTTTTAAAAGGCATAGGGGATACCATAAGGGTTTCTTTAACCGCAGATCCTGTAGAAGAAATATATGCTGCAAAAGACATATTAAAAGCCTGTGGTTTAAGAAAAAATGGAATTGAAATTATATCCTGTCCCACTTGCGGAAGATGTAATATTGATTTGATAAATACCGTAAATAAAGTATATGAAAAGCTAAAAAACTGCAATAAAGATTTAAAAATTGCTATTATGGGCTGTATAGTAAATGGTCCGGGTGAAGCCAGGGAAGCGGATATAGGTATTGCAGGAGGAAAAAATGAAGGAATTTTATTTAAAAAAGGCGAGATTATTTCTAAAATTCCGGGAGATAACCTTGTTGAATGTCTTATAAATGAAATAAATAAAATGTAATTAGGTGAGTTAATTTGGAAACTAAAAAAAAGGGATTTTTTGATTTTTTTACAAAACTTAATATAGATGAAATTTCAAATTCGGATATTTTTTCAAATTGTGAAGTAAAAAAAATGCTTGTTTCAAAAAAAACACGTAAAATAGAATGTGTTTTATTATTTGATAAATATATCCCTTTTGATATCATATCAGAAATGGAAACGCTGATTACAGATATTTATAATCTTGTAAACTGTAAAATAATACCCGTTTTTAATAATAAATGTTTTAATGTTTCTGATTTTCAAGACTATTTATGCTACATAAAAAAAGATTGCAGTAAAATTAACGGATTTTTTAATGACTGCATTTGTAATTTAAAAGACGATGTTCTTGAAATTGAAATAAAAAAAGGCGGTTACGCCTTTTTAATTGACGCAAAAGTGGACAAGGCAATTGAAAAATTCTTATATGAAACATTTGATATAAAATGCCGTGTTGAGTTTTCAGGAGTAAGCGAAGTTGACGATAAATCTGACGAATATAAACTTATGCAGAGAGAAGCTATTTCCCGGGCAATAAAAAAAGCTTCGGAAAATATATCAAAAAATTCTTATCAGGCGCCTTCTGCACCTGTTCAAAAAGCAGAAAGAACGACGCCATATCGTGCTAAAGTTTCAGTAAATAATATAAATGACGCCGTTTCGGATAAAGTAAGCTTTGATGAATGTCAATGTATCTTCGGAAAACAAAATATAACAAAGCCAATGAATATTTCAGATATAACTATGGAATATTCAAAAGTAACTTTCTGGGGAAAAATATTTAATCTTGAAACAAGAGATACCTTTGACGGAACGAAAAAAATTATAAAAATTTCTGTTACCGATTATACAGGTTCTCAATTTATCATTATGAGAATGAAAAATGATAAAGCCGATGAATTTTTATCAAAAGCAAAAAAAGGAACTGTTTTATTGGTAGACGGTGAAATTTATTATGATAAATACGCAGGCGATTCTGCTATTAATCCTATTAATATTTCCATAATAAAAGAAAAACACAAAATAGATAATGCCTCTGAAAAAAGAGTAGAACTTCATGCTCATACAAAAATGTCTATGATGGATTCGGTTGTTACCGCAAAACAGCTTATTGAAACTGCTGCAAAATGGGGACACAAAGCTATCGCTATTACTGATCACGGAGTTTTACAGGCATATCCCGAAGCTATGGCGGCTGGTAAAAGCAATAATGTTAAAATTTTATATGGAGTAGAGGCCTATTTTGTAAATGATTCTGTGCCTACCGTATATAACTCAAAAAAATATTCTATTGATGAAGAATTTATTATATTTGATATAGAAACAACAGGTCTTTCCGCAACTGAAGAAGAGATTACCGAAATAGGAGCAGTAAAAATAAAAAACGGTCAGATTTTAGATACTTTTAATATCTTCGTAAATCCCGAAAAACCTATTCCGCCTAAAATTGTCGAGTTGACAGGCATTACAGACG
>CAKTDK010000208.1 GCA_934541205.1 uncultured Eubacteriales bacterium | reverse complement strand
ATAAAGAGTTGTATGTTGTGGATAAGAACGATACAATAATTCTTCAATCGGGAAATAAACTGTTTAAAAATGTCAAATATGATGATATTTTTAATACCCATGAGCTTGAACGGATGAAGTCTTGCTTATATTCCTCCTGTACTTCACAAAGTGGGTGGAAGTATGTTTTGGCAGTCGGGCAGCGCTATGTTGATAAGAAGGTATTTTTCAGCAAAGTAATTGTAATTATTGACGTTATGGTGTGTTTCATACTGGCACTTATAATTTTCATTTTTTCGTGTGTTAATATGTATATACCTATCAAGAAAATAGCGAAAACACTGAATGGAACGCAAAGCTTCAGCTATGATGCGCTTGAAAATGTCTTGCTGGAGCATAAAAACTACAAGGCTATTGTAAAAAAATATAAAAAAGAATTGGATATGTCGGAAAAAAACGGATTTTTCAAGAAGCTGACAGATAGCACAATAGATTTGCAGTCCGTTCTTGATGAAGGAAAAAAACTGAACATAAGCTTTTGCTCTGACTGCTTCTTGCTGCTTTTTGTTTGCTTATATAATTATGAGCAATTCTTTGAAGGAGAAAATATAGAAGACTCCGAGCGCCAAAGGACGGCAAATTATCTATTTGAAAATATTTTCAGAGATTTGTACTCCGGTATTTCCGATATATACAGCTTTTCGGCGGCAAACGGGAAATTTTTTATCCTTATGAATTTTAATAATCTTTCGGAGCAGTGGAAGCAAGAATTGACGAATAAACTTGAATATGCCAAAAATATAATTGAGAAGGAATTTAAAATATATTTGGTTGCAAATGTCGGAAGCATTTTTCACGGAATAGAGAATATGCCAACTGCCTTTAACGATATTATTTTGATGAATAAGAAAACAAAGTTTATCGGGAGCAGAGAAATCATTTTTAGTGATGAAATGGCAAACACATCAGTATCGATTGATATTGATAATAATAAGTTTTTGGAAAAGCTGTCGGCATTTGTACAAAGCGGTGATTTAGAATCGTCAAAAGAATTGGTTAACTGTGCACTGGAAATTTATTCTGAGCAGTTTGCATATGATGAGGGGAAATTTAAGGTTTTCATATTAAAAATTGCAAGTTTGCTGCACGATTTGAGCGATGCAGATAAAAATAAAGACGCTATCAGCTGCGAGCTTGGTAAGCTTTTGGAATTCAGCTCATATGATTTATGTATAAAATCACTTGATAACCTTATTGAGATTGCCTGTACAAAGGAAAATAATGCAGAAAAAATTGAAAACAGTGAGGAAAACAAAAAGATATTAAATATGATATCCAAAATCAAAGAATATATTGCATCAAAGTACAGTGACAGTTCAATAACTCTTTCATCAATAGGCAGCTATGTTGGTGTTACCCCGTACTACGCGTCGCGTATTTTTAAAGAATATGAGGGTATAAATTTAGCAGATTATATCAGTCAGTACAGGATAAATAAGGCAAAGGAGTTTTTGAAAGAGAATTGTAATTTATCTATTAATCAGCTTTGTGATATGGTTGGATTCGGAAGTGAACGTACTTTTATCAGGGCATTTCAGAAGCTTGAAAAGATAACATTCGGACAGTTCAAAAAGGAACTAAAAAAATTACAGAAATTGGAAGGATGATTTGTGTGGTTATAAAAAAAATAAAGGCATTGGTGCTTGCGGTATCATGTGCTGCAATATCGCTTGTCGGCGGATATTCTGCCGCTGCGAACGAGGCGGAGGAGAAAATCAGTGTAAGCTGGTGCGGCGATTATTCTAAAATGGAGCTTATCGCAACAATAATGTCGCCTGTGATGTATAAACAACAATTTAGCTTATGCATGTATCCCGCAGGAATTGATAATCCTTCCATTGATGACTATTGCCGCATGACAGAGGTGACTGTAAAAGGCAATGAAAAAACAGAGGTATGCTTTAAAATTGCAGATGATTTAACCGAAGAGGACGGAAAATATAAGCTTTTAGTGCAGGGGAACGGATATAGGTCAGAGATATTGAGGAGTATTTCGGAGGTTTTTGTTATTACTCCCGGCAAAGTATCGGGAGCCGACGGAATAATTGGTAGATTTAATTCAGCGACGGAAAAAGAAGTTGCTGACTGTATAAGTGAGGTTAAAGATGCGTTGCAGCTCCTGCCGGAAACAAATGCAGACAGGGAACAAAAGAGAATAAAAAAATTTTTGTCATGCAGAGATAACGATTATAACGGAAAATTCACAACCCTTGAGGATGTGAAAAAGGCATGGAAATTTAGTGATTTAGCTGCATATGTTTCCGATTTGAATGCAAATTCCGACGGGCTTAAAGAAAAAATCGGCACAAACAGTATTTATGTAACGAAGAAAATAGATTTAGAGGATTATAAGAAATACGAGGATGAAATTTGTAAAAACGTTTTTAATAACGGAAATACTATTGACTCTATAAAGTCTTTAAACAGATTAATAAGCGATTTCACGGTTGTTTCCGTAATAAATAATTCAGGTATTGACAGCATGGGCGTAAACCTTGAAAAGTATTTCGAAATAATCGGTGTTTCTCAGGCGAGCTTGAAAACCATTAAAAATATGAGCAGCAGTAACGCAAATAAGGTTTACAGACAGCTCTATCAAAAGAATTTTACAGGCGTTGAGCAGATATTAAGTAATATAGACAAGGCAATTACTACTGTTTTGGAGAAAGACGACGGTTCAGACGGATCGGCAGGCGGCGGTTCACGCCCAAAAGCAGGTCTTGGCGGTGGGGTGACGCTCCCCATAACAGGCAGCAATGAGTCACAACAGAATAATACTCAGCTTGCAGATTATTCGGATTGTTCGAAGGCACATTGGGCATATGAATATGTTGACAGTCTTAGAAAGCGCGGCATTGTCAATGGTTATAATGGCTGCTTTTATCCAGATCGTGTTATTAACAGACAGGAATTTATCAAAATGATTGTTTGTGCCGGAGGATTATTCACCGAATCCTCTGAATGTGAATTCGGTGATGTCAATAAGTCGGATTGGTATTACAGATATATAGCATCTGCAAAGAATGAAGGAATAATTAACGGAGTTGACGATGTGAATTTCGGAGTAAATCAACCAATAACAAGAATGGATGCAGCGGTAA
>CAKTDK010000207.1 GCA_934541205.1 uncultured Eubacteriales bacterium | reverse complement strand
GAAGTAATTGAATTGTGCTCATAAAACCAAGCCTCCCTATATCATTGTGATGACACAACCATATTATATCATTGCAACGATAGTTTTGTCAACAGGGTTTGAAAATATTCCGAAATAAAGTTTGAAACGGAGGATACGAAATTCAAAGAACAAAAGAAGTTAATCTATGCGCATTATTATCAAGCGGTTGTTTTGGTGCTGTCCGAAAAAACGCAGAAAATGAGATAGAGAGAATTGTTGACGGCCTTCTCGATTTTGGTGATGATAATGAAAATGTGGGGAGTTTGATAAAATAAAATTTGAAATTGATAACGAACTGAATCTGGCAAAGGTGTGGTGCTCCCACGCCGACCAAAGGGACGAGGTAAAGCAGAAAAAGCTAAAGGAGTTTATTGCTGATTGCAGGAAAAAGAAAATCTTTGTCTGCGTCTATGAATCAGGCGACGGCAGCCTTTTGGAAAACACCAAAGAGTTGCTTGCCAACAATCTCAATAACCCGACACCACGCACAAAGACTTCAAAATCACGCGACGCGAGGTAAAGCGAAAGCGGTATATTTATATGTATTCGTCATAGGAAAGCGTATTTCACCGCGAGTAAAGCCTTGTTTCTCCCACAACTGCAATCAAAGTAAACCAAGAGTGACATTGATAAAATGTTATCCCGATTATGACGCTCTGCGGAAAGCTCTCACGGTTGTGAGAACTGTTGCAATACCATTACTGATAAGAACGCTGTCAACTGTCCGAATCCCGTGAAAAATGGGTGGCTGTCTCGCAGGAGAGTCTTGGAGCATCTCGGAACAAATAATCAAAGACGAGCTCGTGGTTTACGACATAGCTGTAGAAATTTGAAAAAAGGAATCAGTATGAAGAAGAATATACCACTCATCGGTTATGTATGTGGTTTGAAGAGTAGAATTATGCATATAATATACTGAGAATTACAGAGGAAGACACAACCGGCAAAGTGCATTTATCCCATATATAGAATTCCTGAACGCAATAATAACACAAGATATAGTGCTATGCGAGCGAAAAATGTTGAAAGTTGGGAGGAGATATGATATAATGCTGTATACGGTGGTGATAAGTATGAAAAATTCCAATGCGCTAATCGCCATGGCGCAAGTTGCTCAAAATGCTAAAAACCCTTACGAGGCATTTTGCGAATACATCAAGTATTGTATCTTTTCCAATGTTTCCGACACAATGGAACTATCAGAGATTAGAACGGCTGTCGGTGAAGAATTCGGCCTTTATATACCTCATAATGTCTTGATGAAATGCTTGTCCTATATTCGGGATGAGGGTGTAGTCACATTTGATACACATCAAATAAAACGAGTAGGTACATTTGACACGGAAGCGTTTGACCGAGACAGAGCAACATATCGTGAAACGGAAACAGCCATTATTAAAGCATTGATGCAGTATGCTTCAAAGTATGGCCGCGAATGGACGGTAGAGCATGCTCGTGAACTTTTAATAAGAGTGCTGGACCGTAGTGGTCTTGCTTATGATATCTTTTTGCGCGAAGGAAGTTCTGCGAATGGGGTCTGTGAGCCGACTATAAGTGAGAGAGAAATAGCGGAGCTATTGCCCGATGACGAAGAAATAGATCCGAGTGACATTGTAAGCCAGCCACTCTTCACGGATGACTATTTCGTTGGAAAATTCATTGAAGAAATATTGGCTGGCGATACCGTTCAAAAAGACTATTTGATGAAAATCTGTGAAGGTCTTATGCTCTGCGTAGGAACATACCAGTTGCCTGCGGCAAGCAACAATGGATGCGCTCCGCAGATAAATGGAACAAAATTCTTCTTCGACACAAAATTATTGCTACGATTTCTTGGATGTGCAAATGAGGCGGCTGTGTCAGCCGCAAGAGAGCTGGTTACAATTATCCAAAATGCAGGAGGAAAAATATATTATTATCCACAGACACTGCAGGAAATGGAGCGAGCTTTTGAAAATGCAGCAAAAAGCTTGTCTCATGGTTATTCTCCCGTCGATAATGAAATGCGTCTATATGCAATACGCATACAAAATCGCCCTGCAATTATTAACGCAAAGAAAGCAAGTCTTACAAAGGAATTAGCAAGTTCAAATATACATCTCGCTCCCCATGAAACTTTCACGGAAAATGAGCGTATTCGTTTCGGATTTGATCAAGCTGATTTACAACAATATATGCACAACAATTTGCCCTGGGAATCTCAGGTGATTGACAATGATGCTTTGGCAATATGGGAAACACATATGCGGCGGCAAGGCAATTATAGTGAATACTGCGGAACAAAAGCGCAACTTCCCGTATTTGTAACGACAAACTCAAGGCTAATTGGGATTGCATTAAAGTTTCGTGAAAACAGGTCGGGAACCACTTCTCTCTATGGTTGGAAGCATAACCGCTTGCCTGTGATAACAGATATTAGGCTGACCTGCAGACTGTGGTCACCGTCAGATAACGGTGAGCGAATGTCTATGCTTTATTTAACCGCTAATACAGTTGCGGCAAAACGTCCGACGAAGCGTTATTTGAACAGTATACGCGATCTCGCAATTCAACTAAGCAAGCAAGTGCCTGAATATTCCGAAATATGCTTATCGGAGTATTTTGACGATACGGTGACGGATGCCATCCTTGAACACACGAAGGGCGAAGAGGATAGATTAGATATAGGCACCTTTGCCACTTCGATTGCTGAATTGTCTGAATGGAAAGCAAAAGAACAGGAAGAAATCAAAAATCAAGTACAAACCGAGCGAGACAATAAAATAGCAGAACTTAATCAGCAAACAGACAGCATTATTAGAGGAGCAGTAGAGAGCAATAAAGACCGTCTTGGACATGTCAGGCTGATTTTGCGCATGATCCTCTGGTGGCCAGTTCTCGTGGCCCTGTTATTTGCGGGAATAGGTTCTGCGCTGTCATGGATAATTGGTAGCTGGGGTTTTGTGTGGATTACATTACTGCCGATTGTAATCAAAGGCTTTGAAATGTTTTTCGCTTCAGATTTTTTGGAAAAAGCAATGTTGAAAAAGTATATGCCCAAAGCTGAAGCAGAATTCGACAAGCGTATTGAACGAAATCTACGACCAGCAGAACAACCATACAAGGAAACCATCATACAACAAGTAAAAAAAGAAACACC
>CAKTDK010000206.1 GCA_934541205.1 uncultured Eubacteriales bacterium | reverse complement strand
TTTGAGAATACAACAAGAGCGCAGATAGCGAAAGTAATCTGTGTATATGTAGAAGGATTAGAAGAAGAACCAACTTCAGAACCTACAAAAGAACCAACGAAGGAGCCTACTCCGGATGTAACTGAGGAGATAGTTGACTTTCCGATTTCTACTTTAACAATAACCGGCGAAGAAGTTAAAATTTCTTTGTTTAATGATACTCATTTTAAATATGGAAGCTGGTTCAGCACAGATCAGCTTGTACTTCAAAAAATGATTCAAGATACAGTTGATAATGATAAACCTGATTTATTGGTATTTAACGGTGATTTTATAACTATTTTGGATAAAAACGGAAACGGAACAGCTAAGGAATATGATAGAATTATAGAAATTATAGATTATTTGTCAGAACTTGATGTAAAATGGACGTTTACTTTTGGTGTTTCAGATAATGAGTATAATATAGATAGAAAGCTTATAGTACAATATGCTATGAAAAGTCCTAACTGTCTTTTTAATCCTATAAATAATAAAGGCATGCGCG
Source organism: uncultured Eubacteriales bacterium (assembly GCA_934541205.1). GTDB lineage: Bacteria > Bacillota > Clostridia > Oscillospirales > RGIG7773 > RGIG7773. Next base: position 2,637 of record CAKTDK010000206.1, on the reverse strand, counting down.
GGTTAACAAACAGTATGATTGAAGTAAAAGATCAAAACGGCGAAATCAAAGATGTTCTTATGCTTTTTGATACTGTAAGAGAAGGTATTACGGGAGAACAGATTGATTTCTTGAAAAGTCAGACAGCCAGATATCAAAGAACTGCTCCCGATGCAAAATTATACGTATTTTCACACAGAAGTCTTCCGCAGGCAAATGATATGAAATATAAAGGAGTCTATTATGGATATGGAGAATCTCGAAGAGAAAAGGCTCCCGATTATGGAGTATTTGATTTTGTTAAAACAGCTTCCAATATAAATGGTATGTTCTTTGGATATGACCATCAAAATGCTTATTACGGAGAATATGAAGGAGTGTTTATGGCGTTTGGTAAAGCGGCAGGATCTTTTTCATTTGATGAAACAGATAATTCTAACGAAACCGGCTTTACAAAAGTAGCACTTAAAAATAACGGTGAAAAGGCTATTCAATATGTAAAATATGATTATTCTTCAAAAGTTTATACAGATGTGGAAGTTGAGAAGAAAGAATACAGAACTGAATGTCCTATTGATTTAAAATATGATCAAGACGGAAACTTTAAACTTATGCAGCTTACAGATAATCATGTAACGTATAATATGGGAAGTACTTATGTAACTCCTGATCTAACGCTTCCGGCTCAGGACGCTGCGTTGTATGTAATTATGGACGCTGTTTCAAGCGAAAGACCTGATTTTGTAATTTTTACCGGCGACCAGGTATTTAAGTATTACAATGCAAATCATGATAATATTTTATTGTTTGAAAAGATAGGAAGTCTTATGGATCAAATCGGAGTTCCCTGGACATTTATTTCAGGAAACCATGACGGAAATCTTTCAGAAAATCTTTATACATGGGATCAATTATATGAATCTTTAAAGAAATATAAAACATTTGCAGGATTTGACAATGAACTTGGAGAAGACGGACTTCCTATAGCAAATACCGGTGTAGGAAATGCCGCTTATGAGTTGAAAAACAGTGACGGCAAACCTGAATGGGCATTCTTTACAATTGATAACAGCTGGGATAATAAATACAGTCAAAGTGTTGTTGATTGGTTTAATGTAGCTCAAAATAGATTAAGAGCAGAAAATCCTGAGGTTCAGGGTATAGCTTTTGCTCACAGACCGTTTATTAATTACGGAGCACAGGAAAATTATAAACCGAAAATCATTAACGGTAAAATCGCTGACGGATATCAAGTTGACTTTAATGATTACGGTTTAAGCGAAATTATGGCGAAAGGCATGATGAAAGCTTTCTTCGTAGGACATTATCATAAAAATGACTGTATAGCTAAATTTGAAGAATACGGTAAAAATGTCTATAAAGGATTTGGAAAAACGGGGGACTTTATAGCTTACAATACAGGCGTTCCTACTGAAGACGGCAGTATAATGCAGAGAGGCTCCAGACTCTTTGAATTTAAAGAAGGAGATACCTCCAAATTTACTACCTATGTTCGTGAAGTAGGCGGAAATTATATTTATAATACTATTTGTGAATAGTTAATATTTATTTTAATAAAACAGAGGAATCAAAAGATTCCTCTGTTTTTTGTAAGCTTCAAGACTTTTATAATATTTCTAATTTTATTATTAAAGATTGTTATTTTTATTACTTCAAATATTTCATTTTGATGTTTCAGTCTTGTCACTTTGAACATAGTGAGGAATATTGCCTTAAATGTTTAAAAGAATTTTTCAAGGTTTCTGCTTTTCACCAATGACATTAATTGGTATCATTTATCATAAATGACAAGAAGAAAATGCTTTTTTAAAAAATAGGAAAATATTTTTCCTTAAAAGCAGTATAAAATGGTGGTTATGTTTAGACTGTGGTTTTATAAAAATTATTTACAAATAAATATAAAGATTGCTTGATACCGTTATGTTTTTTTTATATAATAATCTTATGGCTGAAATGGAGGGATAGTATGATTTTTAATTTTAAAAACGGTAAGTTTAAGCTTATTCAGTTTACAGATATACATTATGTTACGGATACTTATGATGTAAAAACAGGCGACGGCAAGGTAATGCCGGTAAATGAAGCGGCGCTGTATACTATTGAAAAAATGGTAAAAGAAGAAAATCCCGATTTAATAATGTTTACGGGTGATTTGGTTTTTGCAAGCGGTCACGGAATGATAAATAATCTTAAAATGTTTGAAAATATAGGAAAACTTCTTGACAGTCTTGGAGTACCATGGATATTTACAAACGGAAATCATGACGGAAATAATGTGGAATGTCTTTATTCATGGGAGGAACTTTTTGATACGTTTTCAAATTATAAAACTTATGCAGGAGATAAAAATGATATTTTTGCGGGACCTAATATTTCGCAAAGAGGATATGGAAACGGTGTTGTAAGACTTAAAGATAAAAACAACATTACTCAGTTTGCGTTTATACTTATAGACAACGGCTGGGGATATTCGGAAAAGCAGGCTCCTTGGCTTGAAAAGGCTGTTAATATGCTTAAAGAAGAGAATCCAAATGTTAAAGCCATTGCTTTTGCGCATTGTCCTTTTGACAATTACGGAGATAAAAATGACGGCACAAGAGGAAAAAATCAGGAAGAAGGAATGGCAAACTATTCTGA
>CAKTDK010000205.1 GCA_934541205.1 uncultured Eubacteriales bacterium | reverse complement strand
TTCATAACCGAAGAAGGTCTTATGTTATAAGGCTGAAGAAAAATTATAAGCTGACGAATTCCGAATTGTTTCTGAAACTGAATACAAATATCTTCAGCTTTCTTTTTTGAAATACCTTTAATTTCAGTAAGTCTTAAAGGTTCATTTTCTATTACTGAAAAAGTATCGTCTCCGAATAAATCCACTATTTTTTTTGCAGTAGCTTTGCCTATTCCCTTTATATTTCCCGCGCTTAAATATCTTAACATAGAGGTTTTTTCACTGGGCATTTTCTTTTCAATCAATGAAACCTGAAACTGTCTTCCGAAATTTTTATGATATATCCATTTTCCCGATACATTTACCTCTTCTCCTATTGAAACAAAAGGCATTTTTCCCACTGCGGTAATAAGCTCGTCAGAAACTTCCATATCGCATACAGTATAGCCGTTCTCATCATTTTTATATATTATGCCTTCTATTGTACCGGAAAGCTTTATTATTTCTTCATCCATGTAGTTTTTCCCCTATATTTTTATGTACGTTTATAGTATAATACAAAATATAAAATTTTCCAAGTTTATTCCTTATTTTCATCTAAAATATCGTTATATTTATCTTCATCAATAACTATTATTTCAGGATACCCGTTTTTAAACTTTATTTTTTCCGCCCATCTTTTTACAAAAAACATTTTTGTATTGTCTTCATCCTCTTTCAATATTGCTATTACGCATTTATAGGGTATGGAAGGTTTAATCATATCCACTATTACTAAAATAAAACATAATATACCGTAAGAAAGAAAAAATCCAAAAAATATTTCTGATAATACTTCAAGCATAAAATCCACTCCAAAAACTAAATTTTACTTTATTGTATGTTTTTTTAATAAAAATGTGAAAAAGATAATGAAATTTTTAAAAATTCGTGATATAATTTAAAAGTTGTTTTCATAATATGCGCCTGTAGCTCAGCTGGATAGAGTGTCAGACTCCGACTCTGAAGGTCGTGCGTTCGAATCGCATCAGGCGTACCAGCGGCAAGCTGCCGCTCCCAAGCTGCGCACTTCACTTTTGTGGAGTGCGTTTTGTTTTATACCCGCATTTTAGGTTGGTATCTTTTTTGTAACATAAATCCATATTGCTGTAAACTATAGTTTACAGCAATTTTTAAAAAAAGAATAAGAAGACAGAGCTAATCCGTCTTCTTAATAATACTGTTTACTTAATTTCTACAACCGTTACTCCCATTTCTCCTTCTCCATACCTGCCAGGACGCTGAGACTTTACATGTCTATGTCCTTTAAGATACGCCATTACCGCACTTCTCAAAGCTCCGGTTCCTTTTCCATGAATTATCGTAACCTGCGAAAGCCCGCCTATACATGCATTATCTAAAAATTGGTCTATTTCAACATAAGCTTCTTCAGCTGTTTTTCCTCTTATATCAAGTTCAGGTTTTGCTTTTGTTCTGTTAACCTTAGCAGTTGATTTTCTTATATAACCCGAAATATTTTTTTCCTGCCTGCTTTCAACAAGCTTTAGATTGTCTTCGCTTACCTTTAACGTCATAATACCAAGCCTAACCGTATAACTTCCGCTTTTATCTTTTAATGCCGTGATATTTCCCGTTTTGTCAATATCTCTTACTATAACGGTATCTCCAAGCTTTAAAGCTCTCGGAAGCTTATAATTTTCCTTTACTCTTTCAATAACAGGGTCAATATAATCCTCCATATTTTTTATTTTTGATTTAAGTCCATGCGTCTTTTCCCTTAATTTTTCATTAAATTTATCTCTGTCCTGTTCTTTTTTGATTTCTTTCAAATCATTTAATAACTGTTCAGACTCAAGTTTAGTTTTTTGAAGAATTTGTTTTGCTTTATTTTTTGCTTTTTCTATTTCCTGTTCTTTTTCCTTTTGCAGTTTTTGCCTTTCTTTTTCTATTTCCTGCTTTAATCTTTCAATTTCCGCATTTAAAGCTTTGGTTTTGGATTTTTCCGATTCAATATTCTGACGGTTTTTTTCAAGTCTGTCCAAAACGTCCTCAATTTTTATATTTTCTGACGACACAAATTCCTTTGCTCTCTCAACTACTTCATCGGAAAGTCCCAGTCTTTTTGAAATTGCAAAAGCATTTGATTTTCCCATAACTCCTATAAGCACTTTATACGTAGGCCTTAAAGTGTTTACATCAAATTCACAGCTGGCATTTTCTACTCCTTTTGTTGTCAAAGCATAAGTTTTAAGCTCCGCATAATGGGTAGTCGCAGCAAGGCGGGCACCTTTTTGTCTTACATTTTCAATAATGGAAACCGCAAGAGCAGCTCCTTCCACAGGATCTGTTCCTGCTCCGAGTTCATCAAATAAAACAAGGTCTTTATACGACACAGTATCAAGAATTTTAACAATATTTTTCATATGAGAAGAAAAAGTTGACAATGACTGCTCAATACTTTGTTCATCTCCGATATCTGCATAAATATTTTCAAAAACACAAATTCTGCTTTCCTCCATACAAGGAACAAAAATACCACAGGATGCCATAAGACAAAGAAGCCCTAATGTCTTAAGCGTTACAGTTTTACCACCCGTATTAGGCCCTGTTATGATTAAAGAATCAAAATCCATTCCCAAAACTATATCTACGGGAACTACTGTTTTTGGATCAAGGAGAGGATGCCTTGCTTTTTTTATATCTATAATACCGTCATCATTTAAAAACGGCTTTACTCCTCTTATTTCATCGGCATAAGCCGCTTTTGCAAATATTAAATCCAAATCTACGATTATATCGTAATTTGAAATAAGAATTTCGCATATACTTCCTACCTTTGCCGATAACGCTGTTAATATTCTTTCAATTTCCTCTTTTTCGGCAATTTTAAGCATTTTTATTTCATTATTCGCTTCTACAACAGCAGAAGGTTCAATAAATACCGTCGAACCGGCTTTTGAAGTGTCATGCACAATTCCCTTTATATCATTTTTGTGTTCTGCTTTTACCGGCACTACAAATCTTCCATCACGCATTGTAATAACACTGTCCTGAAGATATTTCTGATTGCTTTGGGAATGAATTATTTTTTGAAGACTGCTTCTTATGCTTTCATTTGCTGAAATTATTTTTCTTCTTATTTTAAAAAGCTCCGATGAAGCATTATCTGCCACTTCTTCATCAGATAATATAC
>CAKTDK010000204.1 GCA_934541205.1 uncultured Eubacteriales bacterium | reverse complement strand
ATGCATATCTTCCCTTTTCTTTGTCTGTAACTTTCTGCATTACATCTGTAAAAGCAGCATGATTCCAGCGTCCGCTTATATCACCCGTAACAATTCCGTAGAGTGTAAGATCATAATATTCCAACTCTCCGTTTGTATATACCGGCTTAAATTCTTCATCCATTTTAATGGTTTTCATTGTAATAATTTTTCCTGTAACAGAAACTTCGGTCGTTACACAAACACCGTCTTCATCCAATACAGGATTTCCGTTTTCGTCAGTAACTGCTACAACCGCAGTCGCAGTAGCCTGCAAAGAACCATAAGTATCAGTAAGATATTTAGGATCAACGCCTTCTTCAGAAGCCACTGTTTTATCAAAAACAAGAAGATACGGTTCTGCATATCCTGCCAAAGAATAATAATTTTTAGTTTTTTCACCATTTATTTCGCTTAAAGTCATAGAAAAGGAATCCATCATAGAAGTTCTGAATCCATTTTTAACTGTTCCAAGCTTTGAAAAATTAACTATATCGTTAACAGGAAGAGCATATTTATATATCGGTCCCCACTGAGAAGCGTCCACAGTAAATAAATCAACTTTTTTGCCGCTGTCAATTGCCTTTTGAACGTCAAGAATATAATCATATCCGGAACTTACTTTGGTCACATTTATAGTAACACCCAACTTTTTAGCTACTTTTTGTATATCGTCATATTCACCTTCGTAGTTTCCGCCTTCAGGTATGTAATAATTAATAACTGAACCTCTTATATCGTTATCCCTTACATTTACAGCGCTTTCAAAGGTAGCAGTACTTAAAGAAACTATACTGTCTCTAATAGTATTATAAAGGGTTTCTCCTCTGAACGGAGAATTTCTTTCTTCCTCATCGTCATCAGAAGGATTCTCATCCGTAGTAGGATCATTATTATCTGACGGATCATTAGAATTGGAAGGTTCCTGATTATCATTCATTGGTCCATCTGTATAGTCATCACCACCCGATGAATCTCCCTCTACAGTAATCACCTGTGTATCGTGCACTGGATAAGGAACATTTTTTATAATTGTATTTTCCGATGTGGTCGGTGTAAGATTATCCATTATAGTATCCCAGTTGCTGATAGCAGTAATTGCACCGAAAGCTGACAATCCCCAGAATGCTAAAAGTATCACCGCGGAAATAACAATCATTGTATTGCGAAATGCGACTTTCATATAGAAACCTCCTAAAATATTGCATAAATGAACAAAAAGTCACTTACTTATCTAAAATAGCAAAATAATTATATCATATAATACTTTTCTTATCAATTGATTATTAAACCTAAATAATATTTTTGTAACATTTGCTTAATTTTTAGACAACAATTTTAGTCAGATTGCACTAATATATATCGTTTTTTACCATAATTTGTTTTAATTAAAGCATAAATTTAAACAACATAACCGATGCATATCCTATACTTCCGAATAATGTACTGAAAAGTACCGTCGTTTCGTTCAGTCCTATTCCGCCAAAACAATAATGAGTGATTAACAAAGCTGAAATTCCGATAACAGCATTTAAAATAAATACTTTTACTTTTGAAGAAAGACCTTCCATATATTTTTACTCCTATCCTACGATATTTTTGTCCTTTTCTTCATCTATACGCAGTTTTGAATTAAGATATGCAAGTTTTTCTTCAAGCGCACATATTTCATATATATGAGAGCTTATCATAGAATTGTTATTTTCCATATTATAAAGGGTCTTTACTCTTTCAAGTTCTTTTCTGGTATTATATATTTCTTTAACTAAAAGTGTTCTTTCGGACTCATCTTTCCTATGCTTAAAAATAATCATAGTATACACACCTTTCAAAAAATTCTATGATTATTTTTACCATATTATAACATATTATTCCGTTTGGATTTTTTTGACGTATACATAATTCCGGAAATTGCAGCAGTAAGAGGTATTGTCAAAAGTATACCTATGCTTCCGGAAAGAGCCTGCAAAAACTCAACTATTATCATCTCTTTATTTAAAAGTTCAAGATACGATTCTGTATAGGATATAAGAAGAAGCACCATAGACAAAGAGCTTCCGATATACGCAAGAATAAGGGTATTTGCCATAGTTCCCATCATATCTCTGCCTATATTTATACCTGATTTGAAAAGTGAATAAAATGTTGATTTTTCAACCTGCTGAGAAATTTCATATAAAGAAGACGAAACGGACATTGCCACATCCATAACTGCGCCCATAGCTCCTATAAGTATTGCGGCAAAAATAATTGCTCTTAAATCTATAGGATTTTTTTCGTTTAACTGAATTAAAAATATGGATTCTTCATTAAGCATACCTGTCAAATGCATAACTTTATCCATAATAACCGCAATTAATCCCGAACATAAAAGTCCGCCTGCACAGCCAAGCATTGATACCCAGCTTTTTTTATTTATTCCATTAATTACAATAAGCGTCATAACAATAGTAAAAATACATATTATAACAGACCATAAATAAATATTTTTTCCTGACAAAACTGCAGGAATAAAAACCAAAAATACGGATAGACACGTAAAACATAAAGAAATAATAGTATTTAATCCTTTAAATCTTCCGAAAATAATAAGTCCCAAAAGAAAAATTATTCCAAGCACAATTATACTGTCAAACCGGACATATTCGTTTAAAATAAATTTATCCTCCAAAGCCGCGTTTTTTATAATTATTACCTTGTCGCCTTCTTCTACTTTTTTTAACTGAGAAGGGGAAAAAACCGTGGACTCCTGCTCTGCCAGTACTTCCTTTCCCTTTAAATCACCGCTTTTTATTTTCGCATTAAATAATATTTTAAATCCCTCAACAGGCTCGTTGCCAGTAATCACAGTTTCCGTAATTTCCGAAGAAACAATATTTATAACCTCGGCTTTATAGCTTGTTATTTCTCCGCTTTGTGAAACATACAAATCTTTTGAAGCTATTTTATTTCCAAATATTATAAAAATAACAGAAAAAATTATTATTCCCAAATATATTAAAATATTCATTAATCTTTTATTTTTCATAACGCTCTCCGCCTCTTGTATTAATCTTTTATATTCTTTTCAACAAATTTTTCTTGTTTTTTTGAACGCAAAATTATTATAACATAATAACTATTATATACAAAATAAAAAATCAATAAATATACAACTCATAAATATTTTACATAATAATATATTCAGCCCCTGAATT
>CAKTDK010000203.1 GCA_934541205.1 uncultured Eubacteriales bacterium | reverse complement strand
TACGACGATAAAATGGCTGATGCAGGAGTGAAAAACAGAATTTCAGAAGCACAAGAAGTTTGGAATGCGAGGACCGATTTGCGTAATCTCGCACATATTGAAGCAGAAATTGCCAGAGCAGATTATTGTGTGGTATATCCTAAGTCTACATTTGCATCAATGTATTTGGAAAATGGGCCATTGAGTAATGGAACATTTTTTAGAAGAACACTAAAGTATGTTTCACCACAAATGTATGGTTCAGATATTATGGCATTGCAAAGGGCTTTGATGGCTAGCGGAAATCTTGATTCTACAGATGTTAAACCGGAGGAGTATGGTTACTTTGGCCCAAGTACACAGGCAGCTGTTAAAGAATATCAAAGTGAAAAAGGGCTAACTGCGGATGGCATTGCAGGAAACAACACAATAAAAAAATTATTTAATGCAGGAAGCATTAATAATTTAGGTCTAACCTCTTTTGAAAACTTAAACAAAATAAATGTGTTTAGGACAAAACATAATTTGGTGTGCAATGCATTGAAGGCAAAATTAAGTGCAAGTGGGGCAAATGTAATAACAGAAGCATATGTAATTGGCGCAGGACTTAAAGGAAATGGAGGGCGTGCAGATGTTGTAAAAGTAAAATCCCCAACAAGCGAGGTTTGGGAAGTTAAGCCGGACTCTGCATATGGAAGAGCAACGGGTGCGCCTCAAGTTGCCACTTATGTAAATAAGAGTCAGACTCAAGAAAATAAGAGCCGATATAATTACTGTCCAATGACTTACGGAGGAATAATAACACCGTTTTCAATTCCGTGGAACGGAGGCAGAACTGTGTATGTTTCGAGCTATCGGAGTGACGGAATAACTAATGGTGGTGTGGTTTATTATCGAGATCAGAAAAATAACGCACCGGTATGGCAGCCTTCGACTGTTCCTGTTGTTGTTCCGAAACAAAATGAGGAGTATAGCAAAATTGCGTGGCCTGAACCTAAAACTGTATGTGAGGGACTTATAACTGCCGGTATACTAGTGACCTCCATATATATTGGTAAAGCAATTTTAGCAGGGGCATTTGCAGGACCGACTGGTGGAGCCAGTTTGTTTTTATTATGTTTTTGACGGAGGATATTAAGAATGGCAATATATAAAGATTCACTTTATTTTTCTATAGCAACACATGAGGAATTTAGAGAAGAATATGAATTAACATATGGGATAATAAATAATATTTTGTCTTTCTTTCAAAGCTATACAGATATTCCACTAATGTTTAACTATATTGATAGTAAGGGTGTAAAAATTAATAAGGTGACACAAAAGAATAGGGATAAGCTGTATCAAAAATTAAGTGAGAAAGATATATACCAGTTTATGATAGCAGAGTATGTAAAATCTAAAGAATACTATGATACTTCTGAAAATCAAAGGCAAACATCAACACTTTCCTGCACAATAGATTTTATGGATTACGGTGTGAAATGCTATGGAATATCTGTGTCAGTACCCACTCGTTATATGATAAGTACAAAAGCACAAGAGGATTTTATATTGCTATTTAAGGAATTGAATTGTTTGATAAACGGTTTTAATTCATTTATTAGCAGAGGTTCTTGTTTTCCAACATTTTCAGCGGATAGTTTAAGCGTGCTTGACAGTGTTCATATTAGTAATAAAAACACATGGGATAATTGTGTGCGAGGTTATTTTTGGGGAAATGCTGTCAATGAAAAAATAGTTGAGAAGATCGGCGGAATCAAGTGCATAAGCGAACAGGGATTTTACAAAGTGGAAAAATGGCATGAAAATTTATATATTCAAGTGTCAGAGAACATAATGGAATATTCTATAGCAGATGCGGCTAAAATCCGAAAACTATTATTGCCGGCATTTCCTTTAAATAAAGAACGAAATGTTGTATACGAAAATGCTGAAAGTTATCATCGGGCGAAAATGTTGGGTATTGAGAATTTTATGCTTGAAGAGGATCTGATTTAAGAGGCCTTAAGGAAATAACAAACGCACTTTCAAAAGAAGCGACGGAAAGAGGTACAGACGCAGCAGGGATTGCTTATAACGACAACGACAGATTACATATCTTCAAAGAGGCAAAATCAGCTGAAAATATTGAATTTAAGCATTCCGATAAAATCACTGCACTGACAGGACACACACGGCATAGTACGCAGGGGAGCGAAAAGAAAAACTATAACAACCACCCCTTCAGCGGCAAATGCAGGAATGTAAGGTTTGCCCTTGCACATAACGGGGTGCTGGTGAATGATAAAATACTTAGAAAAAAGTATCATCTGCCAAAGACAAAGATTGAGACGGACAGTTATATTGCAGTGCAGCTGTTAGAACATAAAAAAATATTAAATGAGGAAAGTATCAAATTTATGGCTGAAGCTTTGGAGGGGAGCTTCAGCTTTTCTATTTTGGATTCATCCGATACACTGTGGCTCGTAAAAGGTGACAGTCCGCTGTACATCATACATTTTCCGCTGCTCAAGCTGTACGTATATGCAAGTACAGAAGAAATTTTGTGGAAAGGGTTAATAGAAACAGAAATATTTGATGAACTGAAAAACGGTAACTTTGAAAAAATCCCTGTACATTGCGGAGATATATTAAACATACTCCCTGACGGAAATATCGTATACAGCAAATTTGATTATAAGAATTACTGCGGATACGGCTTTAAAGATTGGTGGGATTACGGAACGTATTCCGATGATACAAATTCCTATATCGACGATTTGAAATCAGTTGCAGCATTCGAGGGGATTTGCCCGGATGAAATAGATTACCTTGCAGAAAACGGATTTACGCCGGAAGAGATTGAGGAATATATTTACTGCTTGTAAAAGTTAATCTTTTAATTCATATTGCAATTTTAGCACAAAGAGGCTATAATAAGATTAATAGAGATAAAGGAAGTGTACCGCCTAATATCCTGTGACGAAATTCATATGACGCTTGAAGATTCAGAATTCTGTCAGGCGGCAAATGAAATTATCGATTACATTTTTGGATTTTTTAAAAGAAGCGTATCGTATATATTTATGAGTGCAACAATGAATGGTATCGACAGAATAATTTACGATAAGGCTTGTGAAAAGTTAAGATCAGATTTTAATCTTATAAAGCCTTGGTATTCGCAGTTTTCATATTTTCCCGGAAAAATCATTCCGTATTTTCGCAAGTACATAATAGAGAAGGATTACTCAAACTATTATGTGCGTTATATGAA
>CAKTDK010000202.1 GCA_934541205.1 uncultured Eubacteriales bacterium | reverse complement strand
GTAATAGATAGCTCGGATTTAGAACTTGTGAATGGGTTAATCGGCAAAAGGTACGGAGAGGATGGTTATTTGATAAACGCCGATATAAATGCCGATAAAGTTATTAATGCAGCAGATGCGGCACTTGTCAGCGCCAATATGGGTAAAACTTCAAATGATTATTCTTCAAATGTAAATGTCTTGGTTATGAACACCGAAATCAGCGACAGCGATTTGTTGGTATCAGGTAAAGCAGCTCCCGGTTCGACAGTAAATTGCAGTACTTATTATAGCAGTTACAGTGTTTTTGATGAAGAAAAAACTTGCGATGAAAATGGTAACTTTGAATTTGTTATCGAACTGAACAGAACCGGTGATTATACGATAGAAGTTTCTGCGGATAATCAGGCCTATTCGGTACAAAAGAGTATTACATACTAAGGGAGGATCTATATGAAAAAGAGCATTTCAATTATTTTGTCTTTTTTTCTGATTTTATCAAATGTTGTTGCAGTTTATGCAGATGAACACGGAACATCAGAAGCTGTTTTATCAGATAAAGAGCGTTATGAAGAATATTTGAAAGAACACCCGGAGAATGAAGAACACCAAATTATTGTCAAATTAAAAGATATAACTGACACAGACATAAAAGAAAGTGAAATAATCAGTAAACCCGGCAATATTTCAGCTTCGGAAAAAGACAATAATTATCAAACCGCTATATCGGGGAAATTGAATTTGAAGGATGAACAATATAGCATTGCCAACACAATTAAGGATAAAAATATAGCTGTTATTGAAACAAAAACAGAGGATTTTATTGAAGTGTTGAGAAGTCTTAATGACAATGATAATGTTATATATGCACAGCCCGACTATAAGGTTATAACTATGAATGGTGAGATAAATGACAAGCAGTGGGCAATACAGAATTACGGACAAACTGTTGACAGAAAAACAGGAGAAAGCGGTTTTGATTTAGAGCTTCCTGAAGCGTGGAAAATAACGCAGGGGTCAGAAGATATTGTGGTAGGTATTATTGATACGGGAATTGATATTAACCACCCGGACATAAAAGAAAACATATGGGTAAATGATAGTGAAATACAAAACGGAGCCGACACAGACGGTAATGGTTACATTGATGATATTAATGGTTGGGATTTTGTGAATAATGACAACTCGGTATATGATATGGATGTCGTTGACGAGCATGGTACGCATATGGCAGGAATTATTGCAGCCAACGGAAATGTGAAGGGGGTTGCCCCGAAAGTAAAGATAATGCCGTTGAAAGCACTCAGTCATTCAAGCGGCTATACATCTGATATCATTGAAGCTATTGAATATGCGAAAAATAAAGGCGTCAAAATTATAAACTGCAGTTTTGCAAGCATTGATTATAATCCGGCATTGGAAGAGGCTATTGCATCAAATCCAGATATTCTGTTTGTTTGTGCGGCGGGAAATTATGGCGCACCGACAACGAAGCTTGCAACATTTCCGGCGTGTTATAATTTGGATAATATTATCACAGTTTCAGCGTCAAATAATAAGGGAAAACTGTCTGAAATATCCTCATATGGTGAATATGTTGATGTTGCCGCACCGGGAATAGGGATATATAGCACATTGCCGGAAGAAAACTATGGGTATAAAGACGGAACATCTTGCTCGGCGGCATATGTGAGCGGCGTAGCGGCGTTAGTTTTATCAAATGACTGCTATTTAAAAATAAGCGAATTAAAAAATAAAATAATCAATTCTGTTACGGCAAACTTACCGAAAGAAAGCGAAAACGGAAACGCCGATACCGAGGGAATGGTAAATGCAAAAAATGTTTTTGAAGCATCAGGTGAATCGGAAAAATCCGGTGATCTCAGTTGGGACAGTTCATTGCAGGAACAAAATAAATTTGCAAAGTATCCGTTTTATTTTGAATACAACGGTGAAAGTTCAAAGCTTCTGTTTGACAGCTCGGCAATGTTTGATAGTATAAAATTAAAGATATACCAAAGAACTTCACAGGAAAAAGAAGTGATTTATTTAGTAGATACGGTAATGTCGGGCACAAATGAATATCAGCTGCCTGCTATGCAAATAGGGGTAGAATACGCTCTTTCAATCAAAACCGTAAGCGGAGATGATATATGTGAATACACTGGAACAGTAAAGTTTAATCAAATGGAAGATAATTTTTATTTTGATTATAATATATTGCATTCACAGTCATACGATTCAGTGCCGACGCAGCCTGCTGCAAGCGGAAAAATATACACAACAGAAGCTGAAAAAGAGAATCTGGTAGAAACAGCGGCAGCAGGAACAAAATGGGAAGTGGAAAGCAATAATACGATTTCTTTAGCGGACAGAACATATGACGATTATAACAATTACGGATATATAGGCAGCGAAGATGATGTTGACTACTTTAAAGTAAAGTTTTCAAACAGTGGAGTTGCGAATTTTTGGCTGGGCAATATTCCGGATGGTTGTGATTATGATTTATTTTTGTATGACAGCGGCGGTACTGTTTTGGGAAAATCTCGAAATGGTGGAAACGAAGCGGAACTCATATCATATTACCCGGTAGAAGCTGATGTGTTTTATTATATGAAAGTGGAATCCTATTCGGGATATAATACATCTTCAGCATATTTTTTGCGTGCTAAATGGTACGAAACACCAAGCAGTTATGAGAGCAATGATACTGTGGACACTGCTTATACTCTCTCTGCCGGAAGTCAAACGGTTAAGGATTCCATATCCAGTGGAAGTGATGTTGATTACTACAAGGTGGTACTAAATACAAAAGAACTGTTTGAATTAAAATTGACAAGACCAAATTCAAAATATAGATTTGAAATATATAAGTCAACCAACCTTAATCAATCAATATCCAGCATAACGGGAACTTCATATACAAAGGAATTGAATGCCGGTACATATTACATAAAGATATATACCATATCAAATTACTCTTCCATAAGTAAATATACCCTGAAAGTAATACATAGTCCCGTAACATCAATAAGTCTTGGAAATAGTTATACTAACACTTTGACCGGATCTGAACGTGCGTATTTTACACTTGTGCTTAACAATGCAATAGGAGTAAATATAACATTGGACGAGTATGGCAGTGCCAATTATGATTTATATTTGTACGATAGTGAATATAACTCCGTTATTGATGAAAGCACAGGGACAGGCTCAACAGAAGAGATTGAACAAATATTAGATGCCGGAACATATA
>CAKTDK010000201.1 GCA_934541205.1 uncultured Eubacteriales bacterium | reverse complement strand
CTGCTGCTGGTTTGATTGTTATTTTTGTTCCTTCTACTGTTACTGCTTCTATGCTGTCGTCTGCTTCTACTGTTACTTCACCGCTCGGCTCCCCGCTAGGTTCGTCTGTTGGTTCATCTGTTGGCGGATCTATTGGACCTGCACCGATTTCTTTAAATGTAACATTAATAGTATGATTTCCGGTTACGTTTTCAAAAGTATATGTTGTTCCTTCAAATGTTACTTCTTCACCGTCAACAAGAACTTTGTCAACTTCAAATCCATCGTCAGGAATCATTCTAAATGTAACACTGTCGCCTTCTGCAACCATCTGTTCTCCTCTCGGAGAAATTCTTCCGTTATCGCCTGCTGAAGCATTAATTGTATAATATACTTCATCGTCTACATAAGGAAGTATTTCAGGATTTGTAAATCCGTTATTTCCATCGGATGAAGACCATCCTCTTGAACCATAATCACCTGTAGCAGGAGAAGATCCGTCTATATAAATAGTAGTAATACCTGCTGCGTCACCCATAGCCATTGACGGAAGCTCTTCAATTCCGAAATATGTCCATTTAATTTTAATCTGGTATTCCCAGTATCCGTCAGCTCTCTTGTTCGATTTTACAGTATACATGTCTTCGTCCAAAGACGGCGATACAAGATTACCGTTAGTACGTGACGCTTCCATAAAGGAAACCCACTTATCATCGTCAAGTCTGCAAAGAGCTATTCTTGCAGCATGATCAGTTCCTTGACCGTATCCGGCAGAATCTTTAATGCCTTCGTTCAGCGGGTCAATCTGCAAGAAGAAAGTATCGCCTTTACCAATCCACCAGTTACTTGCAACATCTGATTCATCTGCATATTTTGTAGATGTTCTGTCTGATGTTATTACAGCAATATTAATGCCTTCCTCATCCCATGAATATGAATAGAAATGTCTGTAATCTTCTATTGGTCTTACAAATTTTCTAAATCCGGGCCATTTGCTATAATCAATTGATTCACCGAAATCAATTGGAGCATCTAACTTCCAGAACTGAGAATCTTCAAATTCAGGACTTGCTACTTCTGGAGTTGTCGGAAGTTCATACTTAGGTACTTCAACCGGAACATAATCTTTTGTTCCGCCTGTCAAAGTACTCTGATCCATTGCCTTATAAGCATCTTGCCAATCACTTTCAACTGCATATGAAGTGTCCCACCATGTATAATAGAAACCGTAGTTAAGTTTCATATTATTTCCGACATTTTCTTTTAACCCAAAAACAGACCAGTCGATTTCAAGCATTAACTGTGCATCGCCGTTTTCATCTGTTACACCGTAAGATTTAACTAAGCTGTCTTCGCCGGTAGTTATTGGAAGGGTATTTTCACCTCTTACAGTAGTGCTGTTTTCAGGTTCTACAAGCCAAGAACCATCTTCTTGACGATAAACTACTATTCTATAAACATATGGATTTACTGTTGTATCCATATTTCCATCAATTGTGCCGCATTCTTTTTCCAAATTGAACAAAGCAACCACGGAATCTCCTGCGCCCCATGAACCTGCTTCAACGGTTTTGTCGTCTGTATCAATGGCAACATAAAGCTTATTCTCATCCCACATCAATGAATAAGCCGCATTGTTGTTATTCTCATTTACAGCCCAAGGAGTAAATTCAGGCCATTCCGATTTAACAATTGCACCATTTAAAGTTGGAGCAGTTTCGGTATATGTAATAGTACTTGGAGCTGCTGCAAAAGTTATAGTAGCTGCGCAGCTTAGTATCATTACTATAGCTAAAACTGCTGAAATAAGTTTTTTCATAATTAATACCTCCATATTTTTTTGTAACTTATTTTACTTAAAGAAGTATAAAATGGTCTATTTATAAAATCAAGTGGTTTTTTTAACTGTTATCAATTTTATAACATTTAAAACGTCATTTTGTACAAAATTTGACTTATAAAATTGTTAATTATGACAAATTGTTTTGAAAAGCAAAAAATATCTTAACTTTTTTTATATAAATATCTACGTCATAATGACTCAAAAATAGTATTTTTTCTATTAAATTATATTTTAATCTATAAAGACATTTTATATATATTTAAAACATCTTCTTTATTAAGAGGAACAAAGGAATCTCCTATACCGTCAGCGGCTTTTTCTGCCATTATTTCAAGCTTTGAAGAATCTATGCCCACATCGGTAAGAGTTTTCGGAAGTTCCATTATTTCAAAAAATTCTCTTGTTTTTTGTATAGCCTGTTTTGCCGCAGTAATTTTATCGGTATCTTTAGGTATATCCCACACATTCTTACCGTAATTTGCAAAAGCATCGGCAGTCTTCTCACTTAAAATATATTCCATCCAGTTGGGAGTTAATATTGCAAGACCTTCTCCGTGGGTAATATCATAAAAAGCGCTGAGTTCATGTTCCATCGGATGAACACACCAAGACACATTGGCACCGTAAGATAAAATGCCGTTTATTGCAAGACTCGAAGTCCACATTAGATTTGCTCTGGCCTCATAGTTATCCGGTTGTTTCAAAGCAACAGGACCATATTTAATACATGTTTTTAAAAGCCCTTCGCAGAACTTTTCCTGAACAAAAGCACCTTTTACATTAGTAAAATAATTTTCAAATATATGGCTCATAATGTCGGCAGTGCCCGCGGCAGTTTGTTTTTTTGAAACAGTATAAGTATATTCGGGATCAAGCACAGACATTTTCGGTTTTAAAAGCTCACTGCCTGTTCCAAGTTTATCATTTCTTGAAAGATCTGATATTACAGCATAGGAATCCATTTCCGAACCTGTTGCGGAAAGTGTCAGCACAGAAAAAACAGGAAGAGCTTCTTTTATTTTTGAACCGTCAACAACAAGATCCCAGCTGTCTCCATCATATTTTGCCCCCGCAGCAATAACTTTTGCACAGTCAATAACACTTCCTCCGCCTACTGCAAGAACAGCGTCAATATTATTTGCCTTGCAAAGTTCTGCTCCCTCTCTTACTGATTCAATACGGGGATTAGGTTCAACACCGGAAAGCTCTGTAATTTCTATTTCTGAATTTTTCAAAATACTTATGACTTTGTCGTATAAGCCTATTTTTTTAATGCTTCCTCCACCATATACAAGCAAAACTCTTTTACCGTAATCGGCAATTTCGGTCAAATGAGAAATTTCACCTTTTCCGAAATGAATTTTTGTAGGAATAGAATAATTAAAGTTTAACATTTTAAAATCTCCTTTTCGTTGTCAGTA
>CAKTDK010000200.1 GCA_934541205.1 uncultured Eubacteriales bacterium | reverse complement strand
GGATAGAATCCATCGTATTTCTCAAACGAAAACTTGCTACGTTCACAACATCATTATGGAGGGTAGCATAGATGAGTGGATTGATGTTCTCTTAGAAGCAAAGCAAAACGCAGCATTCCTCGCACAAGGAGATATAACCCTTAGCGAATACCAGAAAAAAGCGGATTATAGTTTTGGCGATCTGATAAGGCAAATTTTATTCTCAAATCAGGGGGAAGTAACATATGAGTAAAGTTACTATAGGCAAAAAAGAATATGAAATAACCGAGGAACAACTGAATCAATGCGAACTTCTCTTCTATGAGGATAACCCTCGAGTATACTCCATTTTAAGAGCAAACGGTGGAACGCCTACACAGAAAGAAATCGAGGAAAAAATGACCTCGATGGATCATGTTAAACAGTTACGCCTTTCTATTGAGCAAAACGGAGGCATTATTGACCCTCTCATCGTTGTAAAAAGAGACGGACGTTACATAGTGCTGGAAGGTAACAGCCGTTTAGCAGCATATCGCTTATTAGCGCAAAAGGATCCGGTTAAATGGCAGAAAGTCCGTGCTCAAATCTTGCCGGAGTCTGTTACAGAAAATGAGATTTTTACCCTGCTGGGACAATATCATCTAGTCGGCAGAAAAGACTGGAGCGTCTTTGAGCAAGCTGCATATTTGCATCGACAGAAAAAGGCTTCAAATCTTGAAATAGACACATTAGCAAAAAGCGTTGGCCTCCCTGAAGGAAAAGTTAAGACGTTTATTTCTGTGTACGAATTTATGCTGGAGCATGACGATCTAAGACCAGACAGGTGGAGTTATTACGAGGAATATCTGAAAAGTCGCGCTGTAAAAAAATACAGAGATACAAGTCCTGCTATTGATGACGTTTTTGTTAAGCAGGTAAAAACCGGTGCGATCAGACAGGCAATAGATGTTAGAAATGTTCTCGGTGAAGTTGCCAAAGCAAATGACAAAACAGCAAAAAGAGTCATGCAAGACTTCATTGAAGAAAAGAGGACAATATATGACGCACATGAAATACTCCAGGCGACTGGAAAAACGACCGATAACTATAAGCATATAAAGAAGTTCCAAGAACTGATTTGTAATTCCGATACACAAACAGCCATAAAACTGGAATCCACTTCCAATAAGGATCTTATTTTTACATTAAAGAAAATCCAAAAGGAAATCGACAAAATACTAAAAGAATATAAATAACGAGGCGTTCTCCCATGGAAAATATATTACTAATCGAGCCCAATTACAAAAATAAATACCCTCCTCTTGGGCTTATGAAAATATCCTATTTTCATAAGCACGTTATGCATGATTATGTTCGTTTCACGAAAGGCGAGCTGCCTGCTGCATTTGCAAATACAAAATGGGATCGTATCTATGTGACCAGCCTTTTTACATTTGAATGGGCGAATACTATTGCTGCTATTAATTATGCCAAAACATTAGTAGATTCAATTGCCAAAATAACTGTTGGTGGAATTGCTGCTACAATGCTCCCTGATGATATTTACAAAGATACTGGGATTAAGCCAGTTACAGGACTTCTAAACGAACCTGGCAAATTAGGACTTCCGGGCGATGAATGTATTGACCAAATTGTGCCCGATTATTCTATTTTGGATGACATTGATTATCAATATCCTTTCAAAGATGCGTATTTCTTAAGTGCAACTAAGGGATGTGGAAACAATTGTGGTTTTTGTGCGGTGCAAACATTAGAACCAACATTTATTCCATACATCGATATCAAAGAAAAAATAGCAGCAATTGATCGTGAATTTGGTCCCAAGAAAGATCTGCTGTTGATGGATAATAATGTATTGCGTTCCCCAAATTTCAACCAAATAATTGATGATATTATCGAGGCTGGCTTTGGCAAAGGGGCGACATATATCAACCCCAAGACTGGAAAAACTGTTCGAAGATATGTTGACTTTAACCAAGGGCTTGATGCGGTATTTCTTAATGAAGCAAAAGCAAAACGTCTTGGTGAGATTGCTTTGCGCCCTGCTCGTGTTGCATTTGATCATATTGAAGATCGTAAGATTTATGAACGAGCACTTCGTTTATGTGCCCAAAATGGCATAACTGAGCTCTCAAACTATGTCCTTTACAATAGTGAAGATTTCGGCGGAAAAGGTCGTAAGTACGCCGCAGATACTCCGGCTGATTTGTATGATCGTATGAGGATAACCCTCGATTTACGTGATGACATCAACAAGGATTTGCCCGAAAATGATAAGGTTGCAGCTTTTTCATTTCCTATGCGCTACATTCCCCTCTCCGCTCATGAAAGAGGTTATGTGGGATCACAATGGAATGCTAAATTCCTGCGAGCTGTTCAATGTATGCTGATCCCGACTCAAGGTAAAGGTGTCGGAAGTCGTTCTTTTTTTGAAGCAGATTTCGGTAAGAACTCAGATGAATTTGTAAGGTATTTGTCTATGCCAGACAAACTAATTGCTGCGAGAGGCAAATTTAGTGGTGGTAGTCGTGGACATAGGGCAGATACGGAAGAGGCATTTTTGTCTCGCAAGAAAATTTGGGGAAAGAACCAAGTGAAAATAAAGGAATGGAACAGATTGTATGACGACCTCGGCGAGGAGAAAGTATCTTTCATAAATCTGATCGGAGATAATGAGTATCTGCCGGACAAAGTCCTTGGGATTAGGTCGGACACACAGAGAAAGTTGTACCTTCATTATCTCACAACACCGAGACTGATTGCGTTATTGGGAATGATTGACAAAGACTCTCCCACATACTCTAACCTTTATGAATATATCACGGTAGGTTTCCCTCAGTTCTACGAAGATATTCTTGATCTTGTATGTGAAAGCGAATCTCAACAACAGTATATATTCAAAAACTTTGTCTACTTTTTCGGTAAAAATGGTGTTACAGATATACTTACCAGAATCAGTAAAACCGATTTTTCTGTCGATAGACAATTAAAAAAATGGCATACGGAGTGTAAAAAATCAGGCATTGCTTATATAGATTTTGAACTAATCCGAATCTATCGTCGATATGTAGACTTGGGTGTACTTAGTAGTTCTGACCACGAAAAATGTTATCAAGCTATTTTGAAGATGAACATGAATGAACTTGCTACTATTTTGCAAGGCAATTTGGATTCGTTCTCATCGAGAATAGGTGAAAACCTCGATCAAGAGAAAGGACAAGCAATTTTGAAACTTGCGGCAAAGTCAATCGTAAGTAATATTCAAATGATGTTAAGTAGTCTCTTGGAG
>CAKTDK010000199.1 GCA_934541205.1 uncultured Eubacteriales bacterium | reverse complement strand
AGGCAATATTGGGCTATGACAACGGAAGGTATTTGTCAATAACGATGAAGAGATATTCCAATAACAATAGAGAGTCTTTATTGATGATATGGAAAGAGTTTATCAATGATAATGAGGAATATTTTGAGTGACAGTACTTTTTGTCATTATGAAAGAGTGTTAGCGATTGAAGAAGTGTAAAAAACAGAAAAGTAATTATTATATAGTAATTATTGTTAATAATGCTGAACTATGATAAAATATTATCATATTATTAATAAGGATTTTTAAAATGAAAAAGAATGATATTATAGAAATTGAAATAGACGGACTTACTCACGACGGCAGCGGCGTGGGGCGGTTTGAAGGCCAAGTGGTTTTTGTCCCTGAGACTATGACAGGAGACAGAATTTTATGCCATATTTTAAAAGTAAATAAAAATATCGCTTACGGAAAAATACATCAAATTTTAGAAAAATCAAAAGACAGAATAAATAGTGATTGCAGTATATATAAAAAATGCGGTTCTTGCTGTTACAGACATATAAGTTATGAAAGTGAACTTAAGGTAAAAAAACAGAAAATATATGACGCTATGAGAAAAATAGCTAAAATTGATAAAGAACCTTTTGATACCATACCGTCTTCCAAAATCGATTTTTACAGAAATAAAAGTCAGTTTCCTATTTCGGAAGATAAAAACGGAAAAGCGATATTCGGATATTATGCAAAAAGAAGTCACAATATAATTCCGTGCCTCGAATGTAAACTTATTCCTTCGGTTTTTATAGAAATAGCAAGTTTTGTTGTTGATTTTTTCAATAAAAATAATTTGAAAGCTTATAATGAAAAAACTTTAAAAGGTATTTTAAGAAATATTTATTTAAGGCAAGGAGAAAATACAGGAGAAATATCGCTTACACTTGTTTTAACAAAGGAAAAATTTTTATTTGAGGATATATTTGTAAAAGATATTACTTCAAAGTTTAAAAATATAAAAACTATAGTTATAAATATCAATAAGGAAAACACCAATGTTATTTTGGGAAAGAAAAACAAAGTAATTTTTGGAAAAGGAAATATAGAAGATATTCTTTGTGAAAACAGATTTGAAATTTCACCCATGTCTTTTTATCAGGTAAATTCAAAACAAACCGAAATTTTATATAATACTGCCATTGAATTTGCAGGTTTGGATAAAGAAAAAAATGTTGTCGATTTATACTGCGGCATAGGAACAATAGCTTTGACGGCAGCAAAAAAAGCAAAAGAAATAATAGGAATCGAAATTATACCCGAAGCTATAGAAAATGCAGAAAGAAATGCAAGGTTAAATAATATCGATAATGTAAAATTTATCTGCGCAGACGCGGCTAAAGGAGCAAACGATATTATTAAAATGAAATTTAATCCTGATACTGTGATAGTGGATCCGCCTCGAAAGGGAATGGATTTTGATACAATAGATGCAATACTTAAGATGAATCCTGAAAAAATTGTTTATATTTCCTGTGATATAGCTACTGCGGCAAGAGATGTGAAAATTTTACGGGAGAATGGATATGATTTAATAAAATATCAGGGAGTGGATATGTTTCCGAGAACATATCATGTTGAGACGGTTGTTCTTTTATGTCGGCAAAATACAGTACACAACATGAAACTTAATTCTTCTCCGTTTGAAATGATAAAGAGTGGACAAAAAACAATAGAACTTCGTTTATTTGATGAGAAGCGTAAGCAAATCAAAGCAGGGGATAGGATTGTCTTTACCAATACTGCTACCGAGGAAAAACTATGTGCAACTGTTTTGGAATTGCATCGGTTCAATAATTTTAATGAATTATACAAATCCTTACCTCTTTTAAAATGTGGATACACAGCCGAAGATGTTGATAAAGCAACACCGTCTGATATGGAACAGTATTATTCTGTAGAGGAACAGGAAAAATACGGTGTTGTTGGAATTGAACTTTGCCACTTAAAGAAATTACAGACGAGATAATGTTATTAGGTAGATAAAATTTTTAAAATATGAGATAATTTATATTATGAAGAAAAATGTCTTAATAAAAATACCCGCTTAGATAAGCGGGTATTTTTGATATACATATATTATACTTTTTTCTCCATTTTTTTATAGTACATTTCTTTGTCTACTTGTTCAAGCAAATTTTCTATATCCATATGAGGAGGCTTACAAATTTGTACTCCTATACTGACATTATTAAAAGGGCATGGAGCGTTTATATTCCAGCTTTTGCATTGCTGAAGAGATTTTATTGTTTCTTTTGGAACGATTCCGTCATATATAGCAAGAAATTCGTCTCCTCCGAAACGATAAATACTTCCTTTATCTTTTATTATTTCCGAAATGATTTTTGCAAAATGCTTTAAATATTGATCTCCCGTAATGTGACCGTATTTATCATTGATTTCTTTAAATTTGTCTAAATCCATAAATAATACGGAAAAAGTTTGCTGAGTTTTTAATATGTCATTTAAATCATTAAATAAACTTAAACGATTGTAAAGACCGGTAAGCTCGTCATGGTGTGCCGTATGATTAAGAATATTTATTTTATTTCCATGTTTTATCATTTGATATAAAATAATATATGTAAAAAACATAGTGAGAATTAAAAATAAAATCACAAATACTTTTATAATTGAACCTTTTTCCATAGTGAAAACAAAGTTTATTCCTAAAATAGTAAAAAAGTACATTATGCTGGTAGCTGCAAGGTATATATGCCAATTATTATTTTTTTCTCTTGAATTTTTTAAAATGTAAATATATTTTTTAACAATAATTTTATTAAAAGGAACTGTAAAGATTATAAAAAGAGAACTTTCAATTAAAAAAACATTTCTGTATAAATATTCAATATCAAACAGTTTTCCAATTTGTACAGATAAGGAAAAGATTCCTAAAGTATATCCCCATGCCATACATATTATTATAAAAAGATTAGAAACTTTCTCATTGCTTAAAAACTTTAATGGAATTAAATATAAAAATCCGAAAATTACAAACAATCCGTTGCCGTTTCCATAAATACCGAGTTTATTTATAAATAAATATCCAATGGTAAAAACCATTGCAGAAAATAGCAATATAACAGGAATATTTATTATCATACCGTATTTTCTTTTACAGCAGCGGTATATTGTAAGAATATTTACAAAAACAATTTCAGATACAATAAGTATTTCTAGAGCTCCCATTAAAATATCTTCCTTTTTTCCAACCACGGTGACCTGCGATAACACTATTCGTATTTATGCCACCAATCGGGATGG
>CAKTDK010000198.1 GCA_934541205.1 uncultured Eubacteriales bacterium | reverse complement strand
AATTTCCATATCTGAAAACTATATATATATTTATACAAATATATATAACAGGGAATATAGAATTAAAATTCAAAAGCCGCCGGTATACGAAAAATTTCAGGATGAAATACCAAGCTGGGCTGAAAATGCAGTAACAAATCTTACTCAATCCGGAGTAATAAAAGGATTTAATCATCTTTTCAACGGAGGAGATTTTGCAACCAGAGAAGAGGCACTGGCTTTTATTATACGTTATATGGGCTTGGAAAAAACCTGTTATCAGACATTTACGGATCCTCCTTATGATGATATAAACATGATATCTGACTGGGCAAAAGATTATGCAAAAGCGGGATATCATAAAGATATTATGCGTGGCAGTCTTGACAACGGACAGCTTTTATTCAGAAACAAAGACAATATTACAAGAGAAGAATTTTTTGTAATGCTTAGAAGAATTATAGACGCTGATGAAAGCGCAGATAATTATACTCTGACTTTCACTGATAGTAAAAATATATCGTCATACGCCCTGGACAGCATTAAATATTTAACGAAAAATGGATTTATAAAAGGATATGACGACAATACTATAAGACCTAAAGATTATATTACAAGAAACGAGATAGCTGTTTTATTGGATCGTTTGTCTGATTTAAATTAAAATTAAAAAAATATTTTAAGTTTTTCAATTGCGAAATAAGAGCATTTAAAAAAACTTATAATCTATCTTTTATAATTAGTAAGCAAAAAGGCCATATAGCTTTTAAAAGCTATATGGCTTTAAATTATATTAATTTTTACAAATAAATTTTATATGGAATTGAATAGAAATGAGATATAAACTCATTTCTATTTTTTTAATTTTTTCATAATATCTTTATTTAGATTTTCACGCCAATTTTCTGTATAAGTCTTTGTGTTTTTTAAAAGTTCATCTACAAAAAAGGCCACGTCTTCACCGGTTATTTCTAAAACAGATTTACCGTCTGCGGCGCCTTCTTCAAATAAATCAATTAAGCTGTAATGAACTTCCATCATATCATAGCCGGCTCCTGATGCAAATTTCCACATATGCTCCTGTATTTTTTTAAATACATACTGATAATCTTCGGGCAATGCTTTGATCCTTGCCATCTGATTTTTGTATTCGCGTTTGCTTTCTTTTATTTTTTTAATATTAAAATAATCATTAAAAAATTTATTCATTTATTTTTATCTCCTTTAATTCATCAATTTTGTCGGAAAGAAAATTCCATCTGTTCCAAAAATCGTCAAGTTCTTTTTGCCCGGCTTTATTAAGTTTAAACAATTTACGCGGAGGTCCCATATCTGACGGTTTTTTTTCTGTGTCTACAAGATGATTTTTTTCAAGACGTAATAAAATAGTATATACGGTACCTTCAACTACGTCTTCAAAGCCAAGTATGTTAAGGGTTTTTGTAATTTCATATCCGTAGGTTTCTTTTCTGCTTATAATTTCAAGAACACATCCTTCCAAAACTCCTTTAAGCATTTCTGTAAGATTTTTCATTTTTCTTTTTCTCCTGTTCATGCTATTAAGTATTACATATTACCGGTATATCGTATCACATAGTAGTAGGCGCTGTCAATAAATTTTTAAAATATTTTTGCAATAAAATTATAGCAATAAAGTATTGACACAGGTTTAATTAAAATATATCATTAAAATAAAAACGAGGGGATTAGGTTGGCTAATATTATTGAAATAGATAATTTATGCAAGAGTTTTGGAGAAGTTAAGGCTGTCCGGAATTTAAGTTTCAGAGTAAAAGAAGGAGAGCTTTTTGCTTTTTTGGGATTAAACGGCGCAGGAAAAAGTACTACTATTTCTATTATGTGCGGACAGCTTTCGAAAGATTTTGGAAGTGTAAAAATAGACGGAGCTGATCTTGACTGTAGTATAGATGATATAAAAAGAAATCTTGGAGTTGTTTTTCAAAATTCTGTTTTGGATAAATCACTTTCCGTATATGATAATTTGGCATGTCGTGCCGCTCTTTACGGTATTACGGGAAAAGCTTTTAAAGAGCGTCTTTCGGAGATAGCTTCGCTTTTGGAATTTGATAATTTATTAAAAAGAACGCTTGGAAAACTTTCAGGAGGTCAGCAAAGAAGAATTGATATAGCGAGGGCGCTTATACATAAGCCGAAAATATTAGTTTTAGACGAACCGACCACAGGACTTGATCCTCAGACAAGAAAGGCCGTGTGGAATGTTATTGAGAAACTTAGAAAAGAAGAAAATATTACGGTTTTTTTAACTACTCATTATATGGAAGAAGCGGCGGATGCAGATTATGTTGTAATTCTTGACGGTGGAGAAATTGCTGCAGAAGGAACTCCGCTGAAACTTAAGAATACTTATACCGGAGATTTTATAACTATTTACTCGATTACAAAAAAACAGCTTGAACAGCTTAATAAACCTTATGAAACTATTCGCGACGCATATCGTATTGCCGTAAAAAATACAAAAGAAGCGACGGATCTTATTATCAAATATCCTGAAATTTTTGTTGATTATGAAATTACAAAAGGTAAAATGGATGATGTTTTTCTTAATGTTACAGGAAAAAGGCTTGTGGGAGGTGAAGAAAAATGAGCATGCTTCAATCGCTTATAAAACGAAATACTAAGTTGTTTTTTAAAGATAAAGGAATGTTTTTTACTTCTCTTATTACGCCTGTTATTTTATTAGTATTATATATTACGTTTCTCGGGAAAGTATATCATGACAGTTTTATGATGTCTTTGCCGGAAGGTTTTTCTGTTTCTGAAAAGCTGATTAATGGCTGTGTAGGAGGACAGTTATTTTCTTCTCTTTTAGCGGTATGCTGCGTTACGATTTCTTTTTGTTCAAATATGCTTATTGTTCAGGATAAAGTAACGGGAGCAAAAAGTGATTTGACAATTACACCGGTAAAACATTCTGTTTTTGCGGCTGGATATTATATTTCCACAGTAATTGCAACGCTTATAATTTGTTTTATTGCAGCAGGGGCTTGTTTTATATATTTAGCAAATACCGGCTGGTATTTATCTTTTTATGATGTAATATTAATTATTTTGGATATTTTTATACTTGTAATGTTTGGAACTGCACTTTCTTCGATAATAAATTTCTTTTTATCTTCCCAAGGACAAATTTCAGCTGTAGGAACTATTGTCAGCACTGGATATGGGTTTATCTGCGGAGCATATATGCCTATCTCACAGTTTAGTGAAGGACTTCAAAAGGTCAGTTCTTTTTTACCTGTAACTTATGGAACATCTCTTTTAAGAAATCA
>CAKTDK010000197.1 GCA_934541205.1 uncultured Eubacteriales bacterium | reverse complement strand
ATATTGGTAATCTCAAAATAATTGCCCTTTTCCCTTCTCAAAATATAACTGATTGATTCAGAATTTTTTTCTCCCAGAGGAAACAAATAGCTGTTTTCAATGTTATCATATTTCAAAATAAGGTTATTATATTTTTCAATATATTTTATTGGAAATTGTTTTCTCCAGGCAAACATGGTTCCGAAACTTGAAAAGTTTGAAGTTATATTCGATAATTTTATATATTTATCAAATATTGGTTTATCTTCTATTTCCAATAACTTAAAATCGTCTTCCATAAAAATTATCAAAAGCCTTTCATAATTTTTTCAAAAATAGTATCCGATATTTCTTCTCTGGACATTATTTTATTATCTTTTATAGTATTTATTTTTTCCCATTTATAATAATCTGCGCAAAAAATCGCGCTTTTATAGCACTGAATTAAAAATTCCTTATTTTTTTCATGAATATCAACATTATGATCTGTTTCACGGGCGCGTTTTTCAATTAACTGAAAAGAAAATTCAGGAGGCATATCAATAAAAATTACCAAATCAGGTTTAGGAATTTTTAATTTTTCATATTCAAAATCATATACCCAGTCAAGATAATTTATTCTATCTTTTTCGTCCAGCTTGGACAACTGATATATGGGATTTGACGATGCGTATCTGTCGCATAAAATAATATAATCATCATTATAATATTTTTTCCACCGGCTCATATATGAAGCATATCGGTCTACAGCAAAAAATGTTGACGCAGCATAAGCATTTACATCTTTAGGATTTTCTCCGAAAGCGCCGTTTAAATACATTTTTACAGGCTCGCAATAAGGCTCACCATAATTTGGGAAATCAAGTCTTATAACTTTTTTGTTATATTTTTTTAATTTTTCAAAAATAAGCTTTACCTGAGTTTCTTTTCCGCTTCCGTCTAAACCGTCAATTACTATAAGTTTTCCCAAAGAAGACACTCCTTATATATTTTTATATTTTTCGCGCATTTCAGAAACTTTTCCGCAGGACATTTTTCCTTCCGGACAAGGTCCGTTTAAACATTTAGGTCCTGTATTTTTAAATAAAGCCGGAGAAACGCTTTTACATAGCTTAAGCATTTCAAAAGCAAGAGCTCTTATTTCCCACTGAGCTCTGTTACAGCATCTGTGAGCAAAAAAATTCATAAGACTTCTTGCATTCATAGTAACAATCATCCTTGTGTCACATGAATTCGGAAGAACAAATCTTGCGTCTTCTATAGCTAATTTTTCCGCTTTTTTTTCAGCCTCTTTTTCATCTATTCCTTCATTAATCATATTATTTACATGATTTTTTTTAAGTATTTCAGCTAATTTTATATAACTGTTTCTGGCATTATCCATAGCGTTTATATATTCTGCTTTTGCCTTTTCGTCTTTTTCAATTTCCGGAGGTATAATATATTCAAATTTTTCCTTGTTGACATATCTTTGGCTCTGAACACTGTAAGAAGCAATTCTGTGCCTTGTAATCTGAGCAAGAAGTGCCCTTGAAACTCCTTCAATGGCGAAAGTATAGCTTGCATGTTCAATAGGACTTTCGTGTCCTATTTCCGAGAGCATTTCAACAAAAGAATGAACTTTTTCCTCGGTATGTATTCCCCCTTAAGCGTTTTTTCCTTTTGATATTTTATAAAATATTATAGAAAATAAATATTTCGGCAGTTTCATCATTCTACCTATTCTTTTAGGCTCTTTTAGAAGCCGGTAAAACCATTCAAGTCCGAATTTTACAAAAAAATCAGGAGCTCTTCTTACATTCCCTGCCATAACATCAAGACTTCCTCCAAGTCCAAGCATAACTCCCGCTTTGATTTTTTCTTTATTTTCAAACATCCAAAATTCCTGTTTTGGTGCGCCTAGGCAAACAAAAAGCACATTCGGTTTTTTTTCGTTTATATCGTTTATCACTTCTTCAGAACTTTTAAAATACCCGTCTCTTATTCCGCAGATGTTAAGCTTTGGATACTGCTTTAAAACATTTTTTGCAGCCGTTTCTCCCACGCCGGGTTTAGATCCTAAAAAAAATACGCTTAAATTTTCTTTTTCAAGATAAGGAAATAAATTTTTTGCGGTTTCATATCCTGCTACTTTTTCCTTTAAAGGTTTTCCAAGTATTTTAGAAGCAAGTACAACTCCTATTCCGTCAGGTATGACAAGCTGAGCTTTATTTACTATACTTTTTAATTTTTCATCCTCATGACAAAGCTGAGCAATTTCAGCATTAGGAGTAATTACTATATTTCCGAAGCTGTTTTTTGACAGTTCGACTATTTTTTCAACAGCGTCTGTTAAAGTAACATTATCTATAAAAATATCTCTTATTTTAACCTTTTCCATACTGTCACCTCATGAAACAATTCTATGTTATATAATAACATAAAAAAAACACAAATGCAAAATTAAAATTTTGCATTTGTGCTCTTTAAATTAATCAATTCTTGAATTTGTAACTGTATCTTCGTCAGATACGCTTACAGTTGGTTTAAACAATAATGAAATGCACCATAAAGCTGCAAGTCCAACAACTGCATAAACTATTCTTGAAATTATAGCAGCTTGTCCGCCAAACATCCAAGCTACGATATCAAATCGGAAAAGGCCTATACTTCCCCAGTTTATACCGCCTATAACTAAAATAGTCAATGCGATTTTATCTATTACTGACATAATATCACTCCTTAAATTATTAGTAATTCAATAATATTATGCACAGTTTTTTCATTTTAAAACATTTATTATTATTTTTTTATAACATCAGAAAAAATAGCTTCTTCATCTTCTTTTTTATTCTCATTATCAATGTAAGGATCTATCATATGTTTTTTTAATAAGGGATAAGTAGCATAGGAAATAACAAGCCCTAAAAATGCAGGAATAATAAGTATCATTCCGGCTGCATATATTGGAAGTATTAATCCGTTTAAATTTATAAGAGGTAAAATTATTACAACAAAGCACAAAGCTAAAAGACATAAATTTCTAAGTACTCCTATTACAGCAAACAGAAAAGAATTTTTTAAAATCTGCCTTATATTAACTTTAAACGTAACTATGATTGTGTACATATAAAATCTCATTGAAATATATACGCCCGCAGCTATATACAGCAAAGGAACTGCATAAGCAAACCAAGGTATAGCGGCTATATTTTCAGGATTTGAAAAAAACTGAAAATCAAATATAAGAAGTGCGACAAAAAGAAGTTCCAAAATTCCTATAATAATGCCTTGTTTAAAATTCTTTTTAAAAGCGTCAAAAAAATCAGCAAAAACTTCTGCGTGCTCGTCATTTGCAAACTTTCTCAAAACATAAGCAAATCCGCATGT
>CAKTDK010000196.1 GCA_934541205.1 uncultured Eubacteriales bacterium | reverse complement strand
AAATAAGGATTATGGTGTATAATATAAGCATAATCTGATGTGTTTCTCAATGGTGCAGATCGTGTCGGGTTATTTTGGATTGAAAGCTGATTAGTAATTTTGAAATAAAAAACATTCAAATAGGTGTATAGCTGGAAAGAAAATATTAGTCGTTAGTTCGAATTTTTGAGGCGAAAAGTCAAAACAGAAAATGTGTTTTGAACAGGTCCGCAAACCTTGATAAAATAAGGCTTTTGAGGCTGCATCTATAATGAACGCGAAAGCCAGAAAAAAGACTTGTCGATTGACAAGTCTTTTTTCAGTTAAATTCGCGTTCCGCGAGCTAAATGTGCTAACGTACGCTAAATTACAAAAGTCGGCGTATCCGACTATGTAGCTAAATTGACCTTCGGTCAGCTAATGGCGAATTTAATTTAGCTACTCCGAAGGAGTTGTTTAGCTATTGCGAAGCAATAATTTCGCTTTGCAACTTGTTGCAAAATTTAGCTAAAATCTAATGCATCTATTATGTAGCCGAAAGCCAAAAGAAGCGAATGATTTAGATGACATCTAAATTGTTCGCTTTTTTCAATGGTTTGAGGGCTTTTTGCAAAAATCAATTTTGGAACAAAAGGGTAGATGCCAAGCGGTTTTGAACCAGATTTGAACCAGAGAGAATAGTGTTATGCACATGATTTTATCTTGACAAACAGAAATAATTATGATACAATAGAAATACATTCTATGTATATGAATATAATTAGAATTTATTTCTGAAATAAGGAGGCTAGTATGGTTATTGCAAAAATACATAATGTATTTAAAAACCTTACAGAAACAGAGCAAAAGATTGCGTCTTATATTTTAGAATTTCCGGAAAAGATTGTTAATATGACAGCAAAGGAACTTGCAAGTGCTTGTGGTACAGTTCCGTCAGCGGTTAATCGCATGTGTAAATCTATTGGCGTGGAAGGCTTTGCAAAACTGAAAATTTCTTTAGCTGCTGCAGTTGGCAA
The DNA here is from genome assembly GCA_934541205.1 of uncultured Eubacteriales bacterium. GTDB lineage: Bacteria > Bacillota > Clostridia > Oscillospirales > RGIG7773 > RGIG7773. The sequence goes on along the minus strand of CAKTDK010000196.1, from coordinate 2,362 downwards.
GGAAGGCTACGATGAAAAGTACATTCCATTTGATAAAGAAGATAATCCAGAGATGATTTTCAATAAGGTTTTTAATTCCGGTATAAATACACTTAAAAACACCTATCAAATGATTGATTTTTCAAAAATAGATGAAATAGCAAAAAGACTTGCATCAGCAAAGCGTATTTTTATATTCGGTGTGGGCACATCTTCTGTAGTTGCAGTTGATGCAGCTTATAGGTTTTCTCAGCTGGATGTTCAGGCGTATGCTTACACAGATATTTTACAAATGAATGTTATGGCAAATAATATGAAAAACGGCGATGTTGCATTTGGAATTTCGCACAGCGGAAGAACAAAAACAGTTGTTGATGCAATGCGCTCTGCAAAGCAAGCTGGTGCGACAACGATAACATTAACCAGTTTTACGAAAAGTCTTTTATATACAGAGAGCGATTATTCAATTTCGGTGTATGCTGATGAAAAAAATTATCCTGTGGAAGCTGTATCTGCCCGTATAGCACATATGTGTGTAATTGATGCGCTTATGCTGACAATAGCTTCTCTTAATTATGAAGATTATTTAAAACATATTTCTTTAAGAAATGCTGCCCTTGATGGCATAAGATATTAAAATAGAAATGAGGTATAATAAAATGAAAAACAAGGTTATTCTGATTTCAATTGATGGCATGCGTCCTGATGGACTTATAAAATGTAATAATCCTTATGTTGATGAGCTAAAGAAAATGGCATCTTATACTTTTGATGCAAGAACAGTATTTCCATCTGTTACACTTCCTTGCCATATGTCAATGTTTCATAGCGTTCCACCGGAAAGACACGGAACGACCACTAATACATATATGCCGCAGGTGCGACCGATTAGCGGTTTGTTTGAACAGTTAAAAAGCGCAGATAAGGTATCTGCTATGTATTATGGTTGGGAGCCTCTTCGAGATGTATCAAGACCGGAGTCTCTTAAGGAAGCCGGATATACAAATGCGTATTCATTTGATCATACTGATGCAATGTTAACCGACAGGGCACTGAGCTATATTAAGGTAGCAAAGCCTGACTTTGTATTTCTTTATATGGTTGAAACAGATGAAAAGGGCGGACATGATAATGGATGGATGAGTGCTGTATACCTTGATTATATTAACCGTGCAATCAGCAATGTTCAAAGAGTGATTGAAGAAACAAACGGAGAATACACCGTAATTGTAACAGCCGATCACGGCGGGCATGATAGAGCACATGGAAGTGATATGGATGAGGATATGACGATACCAATGTTTTTTTATGGCCCTCAATTTGTGCCCGGCAGAGAGATTAGAGGGGTAAGTATTCTTGATATAGCACCGACAATAGCTGATATTATGGGGGTTGCCCCGGCGAAAGAATGGGAGGGAAAATCGCTCGTATGCGATGAAAATGTATGAGTGTTTTTTTAACTACATTAAATCAGATAGCTTTCCTTTTTGGATTTATTGTTATAGGGTACATACTTGTTAAACTTAAAGTATTACCTGAAAATTCAGCCACGGTTTTATCAAAACTGGAAAACACAATTTTTATACCTGCACTTGTTATGGGAACATTTATCGAAAACTTTACCATAGAGAGAATTGGTGCTGCGTGGAAACTGTTATCCGTAAGTTTTATAATAGTGTGTATTGCAATCCCTTTTGCAATTTTGGTTTCCAAATTGGTTACAAAAGATAAGTATATTCAGAAAATTTATACATACGGTCTTTCCTTTTCTAATTTCGGGTTTATGGGAAATGCCGTTGTAAGCAGCCTGTTTCCCGATGTTTTTTTTGAATATCTGATTTTTACATTGCCTTTGTGGATTTTGATATATCTCTGGGGCGTTCCAAGACTTCTTATTGCAGATTCAGGGAAAAAACAAACTTTTAAGGAATCGCTGAAATCCTTTATTAACCCGATGTTTATTGCGATGCTTATCGGTATGGTAATCGGACTTCTGAATATAAATCTTCCAAAGTGGATTGTGTCGCTTATTGATGTATCAGGGGACTGTATGTCGCCCGTTGCAATGATTCTTACCGGAGTGGTTGTATCATCAATATCCCTGAAAAAAACTTTTTTAAATGTAAGAATTTATATTGTTTCGACGATAAGGCTTATTATTATGCCTGTCCTTTTCATAGCAGTGGCATCTTTTTTCAGAATTCCTGAAACAACCTATATCTGTGCACTTTGTTCCCTTGCAATGCCTCTAGGGCTCAATACTATTGTTATTCCGAGTGCACTTGGTAAGGACACAACGGTTGCAGCAGGTATGGCGGTGATTTCTCATTTGCTTTCTTGTATAACGATTCCGTTAATTTTTTCGATCATATAGAACAGATAA
>CAKTDK010000195.1 GCA_934541205.1 uncultured Eubacteriales bacterium | reverse complement strand
GAGCCAGTTTCTATGGGAAAAATGGCGGTAATGCTGTATAGGGTGATGATGCATATAAAGAAATGGTTTGTTAAAAAACAGGATTGTAAATGCTGTAAGGATAGTGAAGAAAACTCTTGAAATTTACACCGTTTTAGTGTATAATATTTATATAAATAACTTTATCAAGATAGATAAAGTAATACATGGTTGATAAACTACAACTTGATTGTACGTAAATTAATCCTCTGTATAATATTATTAATTTCTACTATTGTAGATTGGCTTGAAAAATAGTTGACATTTTATTTTAAACAGCATATACTAATATTAGTAGTAAAAAACATTATGTTTTTGCGGAGCGGGATTGCATTTGCGATTTTGCTCTATTTTTTTATAAATATAGTAAGTATTTATTGTAAAAAAAAGACCGAAATATATTTCGGTCCTTTGGAATTAACGTCGTAAATAATTCGTAAAAGGCTGTTAACGCCTTATATATTAGCAAATAAATAGGGTTCAAGTCCCACCGTCCGCACCAAATATGAATGCAGTCCAAACGCAGTTTGCGTTTGGACTTTTTATATTAAATCAATATATTTTAGTTTATTAAAAACCTTAGAACACTGAACAATATTTAACATATTTGTTGAATTGCGTCAGAGAATAAAGCAATTAAAAATAAATTCAATACATTGAGGCAAGAAAATATGTAAGCCTTTGAATAATAAAATACAATCTTTGCGGAAAACGAATTGCTCAGATTAGAAAAAAGTTAAAATTATCTCAAAGAAAACTTTCATGTGCTTGGACATTATATAAACAATTATTTTATCAGAAGAGTAGAAAACGTGTAAAGATTTATAACGGATATTTATTCGAAGTTTTTTTGGAAAGCGCTTCAAGTAAGTATTATTGAAATACTTACTTTTTAATAAGATATTTATACTTTATTTCTATATATAATTATGATTGAATCAATAAAAATTTTATGATACTATAAAATAAAGAGGTGGTTAAAATAAAAATTTTAAAATGTAGAATTCAGGATTTAGAAGCAGTTGTTTCCTTTTATAATAGTGTTGTACTTAATCTTATGAACAATATTAATTTTCCAAAATGGGAATATGGGGTATATCCATCGGCCGAAAGTGTAAGAAAAGCGATTGATAAAGATACTCAGTTTATGTGTATTGAAAACAACGAGATTTTGGGCTCTTTTGTTCTTAACGGCGACCCCCAGGGAAATTATGATTGCGGAGATTGGGAAAATAATTTAAAAAACGGAGAATATTTAGTTATTCATACGCTCGCAACTAATCCAAATTTACATAACCGCGGGATTGGAAAGTTCATGGTGAAATATTGTATTGATTATGCTAAAGATAATGGATATAAAGCTATAAGACTTGATGTTGTTCCAGAAAACATTCCTGCAAAGCGCTTATATGAAAGTTTGTCTTTTAAATTTGCGGGAAAAAAGGATTTATGCCGTGGCATTAAAGAGATTCCTGTTTTTGATTTATATGAAATTAATTTTTAATATAAATAAAGGCTCTGTAATTTACAGAGCCTTTATTTATATTTATTCCAGAAATTCGTCTATAGTTACATTAAAATAATCAGCAAATTTTTTTGAAAAATCTTTATTTGGAATGCATTTTCCCTCTTCCCACATAGAAATGTAGGGTTTTGGAATATTTAAAGCTTCCGCTAAACCTATTTGAGTTATTTTTCGTTTTTTCCTCAGGTATTTTAATTTACACATATACCCTCCATTAAAAATTGACAGCTGATATTGGTTTTGGATTTGGAAAGATTTATAATTTTATAACCTAAAAAAGAAAAAACTGTATTAATATAATTATTATACAAAAAATTATTTAATGTGTCAATAAAAAAGGCAAGCATTATGCTTGCCTTTTTTTATGGAGCTGCTGAGCGGGATTGAACCGCCGACCTCATCCTTACCAAGGATGCACTCTACCGACTGAGCTACAGCAGCATCCGCTGGCGACCTTGAAGGGACTCGAACCCTCGACCTCTGCCGTGACAGGGCAGCGTTCTAACCAACTGAACTACAAGGCCGTACCGAAACGCCTTTAGTATTATATAAAATAATTTTTTTATTGTCAATATAAAAACAAAAATATGTATAAAATTATATAATATATGAGAAGAATATTGATGTACATTTTATTAAATGATATACTGATTTTAAAATAAATTGAGGGATTATGTATGAAAAAATATGAATTTAATGCAGTTATAAAAAAAGTAGATGGTATAGATGGAGCTTATGTTGAAATTCCTTTTGATGTAAAAAAAGAATTCGGTAAAGGAAGAGTACCTGTTATTGCAAGGTTTGACGGAGAGGAATATTTGGGACAGCTTGTTAAAATGAAAACTCCGTGTCATATTATCGGCATAAGAAAAGATATAAGACAGAAAATCGGAAAACAGCCTGGAGATACTGTTCGTGTTGAAATTACACAGAGGTTTTGATAATTTTTGGGGTTTGTTCTTGTAAAAAGATATTTTTTATTATATAATTATCAGATAAGGATGTGATTTTTATGCCAGAATGGTTGGACTTTTTGTTAACTCAATACATACTTCTTGTACCAGCTATTATAATAGGGCTTTCAGTACATGAATTTTCTCATGCGCTTATTGCATATAAACTTGGCGATTATACCGCAAAGGAAGACGGAAGACTTACTTTAAATCCTTTTCATCATATTGATATTGTGGGCCTTATTTGTCTTTTTATTTTAAAATTTGGATGGGCAAAACCGGTATCGGTTAATCCCATGACTTTTAAAAATCCGAAACGGGGGATGATGTGGACTGCTCTTGCCGGTCCGGTTTCAAATTTTATTACCGCTTTTGTTTTTTCTTTTTTATATTGTTTCTATATTTTTATTTTAAAAATTACAAACAGCGTTTCTTTTTTTCAAAGTGATTTGAACAGATATATACAGCTTATGTTTGTTTATATAATAGTTATTAATATAGGACTCGGACTTTTTAATCTTATTCCGCTTCCGCCCCTTGATGGTTCAAGAATTTTAGGCGGACTTGTATCGGATAAGGTTTATGTTTCTCTTATTAAAGCAGAAAAGTATGCACCTATATTTTTTATTGCAATAATTTTTTTAAGCTATACTCCTTTTGATATTTTAAAGCCGCTTATTGTGTTGAGAGAATTTATATATGAAGGATTTTTGAAACTTTGGTCGGGAATATTTGGAATATAGAAAACTTGGGGGATTTTGATGGAAAGCGTTTCTTTTAAACTTGAGGTTTTTGAAGGACCTCTTGATCTTTTGCTTCATCTTATTTCAAAAAATAAAATAAATATTTACGATATTCCAATCGCTGAAATTCTTGAGCAGTATATGAT
>CAKTDK010000194.1 GCA_934541205.1 uncultured Eubacteriales bacterium | reverse complement strand
GTATAATACAGGGAACGCTCATATTCGGTCATAAGAAATCTCCTTTCTATTGTGTATCAGCGTAATATTGTTTTATGTAATCGGAAAAACTTTCGTTGCTTTTTGAAGCAGCATGAAAAACTCTGAAAGCACACAGCTCAACATCGTTGAAAGCTGTTCCGTATTTCTTTTTGGATTCGGACAGTATCAGATTATTCTGTAAAAAATTAAATATGCAGAGCACAATTCTTACTGCTATGTACGGAATAATTAAATAAGTGCTTTTGAGAACGAACGATAAAATTAACATAGCCAAATAACACAGCCACCACAATTTAATATAGAGCAGTGACAAAAATGAGAAAAGGGTGTTTAGCAGAAAATCTTGTTTTAAGCATCTCCAAATACAACCGAAAATATAGAGAAGAATCGAAACGGAGCAAAATGTGAACGTGTTCATATGAAAAATCACGGCAAGTAAACAGAATGTTTGCAGCAATGCTGCCGGAACGACAAATCTTGATTCAATATTTTTTACTGCGCCGTACATTGTATCATTGTACACTATTTCCTCGTCCGTGCAGGGCTTATCAGCATTTGTCAGCTGATGAAAAAAGTATCTGTGATTCAGCCGAACCTTCAGCCCGGCAGGTGTTTTAAAATTTATGTTCACATAAAACACTCCAAGAAGTTTATTTGTTAAGCTCCGGCAATCATCTATTCAACTATGCTTTTATCTTGATTTGCGCAATATGCGCAGATATTGCCTTCGCTGTCATTAAAATACTTTTTACATATTTTACATTGACGGTATTTCTTTTCCCTGATGCAATTTTTACAAATATCTAAGTCATCATCCAAATAGTGCGGGTATGGCTTGCCGCTGAAGAGTTTTCCGCACTCTATGCAATACCAACAAGGAGTCATAGGAGTGATGTTGGCGAAATAATCTGCGCAACAATCCACACACATATAATATTCCTGTCCTTTAACATTAAACCTTACCAATTCATCATAATCTAATGGCCATGCTCCGCAAAGGCAACAACCATTTGCCTTTTCATTAATACAATTGTCGCAGTAAAGCTTTGAGTTATCCCCAAAATCATGGCAAAAATAGAGGTTGCAACCCTTGCACTTAACATAATTGTTAAGGAAAGCACAGCTAATGCAGAGATCAACTTCTTCGACAGTTTGGATCGGATCTCCATCAATGGGATTGCCACATTTTTCACAGCATGAGTCATAATCTTCATCTTCGAAGGACTCTTCTTTTTCGACCATACTTTCAGCGTTATCTTCTGCAAGGGAATAATCTCCGCCACAACCGTATAGCGAAAGTGAAATCGCCACACAGCATAAAAGAATAAGCAGTTTTCGCATAAAAACATCCTTTGTAAGAAACAATATTTCAAACTGTATAGCATAATAACAACCCTCAGTCATTTGTTAAATTCGGGTGTTATCACGGTTTACAGACGGCACAGGGAGCATAGTGCTTTAATGCTTCCGTTTTGCTGACCGCGATGCAGAATTTATCCTTGACATACATGCAATCGGCGCGGTGATACTTTGTGCCGGAGTGAGTTATATACACGGCAGCGGACGGCGCGGGTTTTTCGGCAGCGGATACGTCCGCATTAACGGTTTGAACCGCAGGGGGATTGTGCAGAGAATAGCCCGTGATTCCGCCGGCGGCAAATGCGAGCACGGCAATTGCTGCGAGGACGGAAAGCGCCGGAGCGATGTGCAGAGAGCACTTGCCCGAAAGAATGAAATCGATTGCGGCATGAACGTCCGTTGTTTGTTTTTCTTCAGCAACGGAGACTTCATGATTAGGGGATATATGTCCGAGAAAAATATGTATGCTTTCATGAATAAGCGCGATTATGCGTTCCTGCTCGGTGAGCGACTGCATAACAAAGATAAGCTTTACGCTGTTTAAACAATAACAAAAGGAATGAAGCTCCGCGCCTTTCTTTTCACATTTCAGTTTGCGGAAAAGCGCGATATCCTCCGCGTTCCACGGGAGGAAAAGGCGGACTGTGTAGCCCTGTTTGCGAGCAATGGCGGTTGCATTCTCAATTGAAAAGCCTTTTTTCAGAGAGAAAAATTTGATAAAATCTTTTGCCTGTTTAAAAGCGTTCATAAGGTTACCCTCCTAAAATAATAGATAACCTTATTATAACAGATTTCGACAAAATAATTTATAATTCTTTATCTTTATTTGAAAGCAATTCGGAAATTGCGGAATAGTCGGCGGAATCATCGGCGGAGGTTGTGCCGCCGAAAGCGGCAATCGCTGCGCCGGAGAGATCCATGCCGGAAAAATCGTAAGCCGGTTTTCCGGTCAATCCCAGAAGCTTATCAACAGCCGGGCGAATGTCCGGTTGTTTTTTATATGCGTCAACAAGCGCTTTATCGTGCGCGGTGAAGCCGTCGCCGTAGAATGAAGCGGGGGCAGCGGCGCGGCCGAGCAAGTAATCAACCGAACAGTCGAGGTAATCGGCTATTTTAGCAAAACTCAAATATGACAATTGCTTTCCTTTGGATAATTCCGAAATTGTGTTTATTCCCATGTTCAAATCGGCAAGCATAGACTTAGTTGATTTATTTCGCGATTTGAGCGTGGATTTTATACGTTCGGCAACCTCTTGTGAAATATACATAATTAATTAACCTCATTTTTGTGTAAAATAGAGAATCATGCGAAAACGTGATTAATTATATTGACAATCATGCAATCACGTGATAAACTGTTCCCATAGTTAATTACTAACTAAAATATACCACAAAGGAGAGTGAAAGTCAATGAGTATCGGAGAGAATCTGAGGGATCTGAGAATGAAGAGGGGGCTGACGCAGGGGGAGCTTGCGGAGATGGTCGGTGTGACGAGGGCGTTTTTGTGCCAGATTGAGAGAGGGACGAAAGCGCTGAGTCTGCCGCTGGCGAAAGAGATTTCGGAGGTTTTGAAATGCGGAATTGCGGATCTTGTGTAGGCATATGCCCGGGCAAATAAAAAAAGAGCCTCCGCAACGGGAGGCAAAAGAAAAAATATTACATTTGTTATTATAGCATACGGCTGAAAAGATGTAAAGAAAAATATTACGGAAAGGGAGTTTGAGGAAATGGCGATACCGAAATTTTATACAATCAAGGAGGTTGCGGAGATGATGAAGCTGCATGAAAACATGGTGCGGAAGCTGATTTATTCGCAGCAGCTGAGAGCGGTTTTATTCGGAACAGCTTACAGGATAAGCGAGGAGGATATTGACAAATATATAAAGACACATGCGGCGCACCCGTACCATGTGTTTCCGACGAGAGGGAGATAAGGGAAAATGATTGCATACAAGGGATTCAACAAGGATTTGACATGCAGGGGGCACAAATTCAGCGTTTCGGACG
>CAKTDK010000193.1 GCA_934541205.1 uncultured Eubacteriales bacterium | reverse complement strand
CTTATAAGAGTACGTCAGTTCACAATTTCAGAGGGACACTTAATGTGTACTCCCGAACAGCTTGAAAACGAATTTAAAGGTTGTCTGGAGCTTGCTATATATATGCTTGAAACTTTGGGCCTTTATGAAGACGTATCCTATAGATTTTCACAGTGGGATCCTGATGACAGAGAAAAATATATAGGCACAAAAGAACAGTGGGATGAAGCTCAAAGCATTATGAAAACCATTCTTGACGATTTGAACATCGATTATAAAATAGGCATAGGCGAAGCGGCTTTTTACGGACCTAAGCTTGATATTCAGATAAAAAATGTTCACGGAAAAGAAGATACTCTTATTACAATTCAGATAGACCAGATGCTTGCTGAAAAATTCGGTATGGAATATGTTGATAAAAACGGAGAAAAGAAAAATCCGTATATTATTCACAGAACTTCAATAGGATGTTATGAAAGAACCCTTGCTCTTTTAATAGAAAAATACGCAGGAGCTTTCCCAACATGGCTTGCGCCCGTTCAGGTTAAAATTCTTGCAATCGCAGACAGACATCTTGACTACGCTTATGAAGTTAAAAACAAGCTATTTGAATACGGCATAAGAGCTGAAGTTGATGACAGAAGCGAAAAGATAGGCTATAAAATCCGTGAAGCTCAGCTTGAAAAAGTTCCTTATATGCTTATTGTGGGGGACAAGGAAGTAGAAAACAATGAAGTAGGCGTAAGAAAGAGAAACGAAGGCGACAAAGGCGCTGTTTGTCTTGATGAATTTATAAAAAATATTAATGAAGAAATCCGTACGAAAGCGAGATAATAATATGAAAAAAGTTATTGCATTATTTTTGGCTCTTTGTATGAGCATTTGTGTTTTTTCAGCCTGCAAGAACAAGGAATTGTCCGATAACAGTATTTCCTCGGAAATCTCAGACGATTTAAAGCAAGTTGAACTGACGGCGGAAAATATAACATTTTCTATTCCATCTTCCTGGACAAATATTGAGAATTTAAACGCAGATGTTTTCAGTGAAATATATGGAAATAAGGATTACACAAGATTTTTGGGCATAATTTCCGAGCCGAAAAACGTTTTTGACAGCAGTACGGATATAAACAAATATAAAGAGCTTATTAAAAATCAAATGGCGCAAAACGCAAGCGCCGAAAGCATTGAAGCCTCGGAGGAAAGTCTGACAATAAACGGACTTAATGCAGTTAAGCTTCAGTTCACTTTACCTGTAGAAGATATTGATTTTTATTATTATCTTGTGATTTTTGAAAAAGACAATAACTATAATCAAATGCTGTTTTGGACTTCAAAGCAGTTTGAAGAAAATTCAAAAGTGCTTTTTGAAAATATAGCTTCTACTTTAAAATAATAAAAAACAGCCTTTACAAGACCTAAAAACAGTATTATATAAAAATTAAAAAAACAGCATTTCGTAATTTTTACGAAATGCTGTTTTTAAATCTTATTTCCGGTTTGGGTTTTAATACCGCTTTTATTTCAAAAAAGTCCTCTGCCAACATAAAAGTCAAAGAATATTAAAATAAGCTTTTATATTTGTCAAATCAATATTGTTCGTATATGATGACAAACGGTTTATACGAATTTTTGAATTAGGCAAAAAAAGGGTAACAGTAAATAAATTCTGATTAAGCTTTGCCATAATTTTTCCGCCGTGATATTCGGCTATTTTTTTAACCAAATAAAGTCCCTGCCCGCTGCCGTTAATTTCTTTATTATCAGCCGTGGTATATCCTAAATTGAATATTTTTTTAATATTTTTTTCGTCAACATGGGACGTTGTATTGGAAATCATAATCTTTACATAAGTATAAGTCTTATAAACCAAGACGTCTATTTTTGAATCCTTTGTTTTATACTTCACAGCGTTTGACAAAAGATTAATCAATGCGCTGGATAACAAAGACGTATTTACAAAAGAGTAACAATTCCCCTTGCTTTCAAAATTTATATCAATATCTTCAACAATCTTTTGAATCTCATCGCAGTGAGTTTTGACAAACGAAGATATTTCGGTATTTTTCTGGTTTTCCGTATCGTTGCTCAGATAAAGGGTCATTAAATCTTTTGAACTGTTATTATACTTTATAATTTTATAAATATTTTCTTTTATAATGTTGCAGTATGGCAAAAAATTTTCATCCGCTCTGGTTAACAAGCGGTCATTTGCCACGTTAATAAGAGCCAGACTGTTCATTATATCATGATTTGCCATATCCAAAAGAGTTTTTATTTCCTCGTTTGAAAAGAAATTTTTTGTATAATCCGATAAAACAGAAAAATCAGTTATTCTACTATTCGTATAAATAGGTATAACCGTAATATATAAAGTTACATTTCCTTTTTCAACACGATTGGTAAAAAGCGTAAAATTTTTTGCCTCAAATTTTTTCAAAAGACTTTGGCTTTGTTCTTTTAAATATTCAATAGTAACTTTTTCACACAAATCATCCTCGGAATATATAATCAAGGAATCCTGCGTATCAATATTAAATTGAATATTTACTATGCCGATTTTTTCAAAATTGTTAAAAAGATTGTTGTCTAGTATCATAAATAATTTTCTCCTGTAATATTTAATATTATTTTATATGCATAATTATAAAAAATCAACAAAAAATTAAAAAAAATACAAAAAGCTATGTATAAAATATAAATATTATTAATACAAGTTAAATTTTTGTCAATGTCTATTGCAAATTTTAAAAATTTGGTATAAAATATAAATGTTAAAATTTATAAATTTTATGGAGGTACTATTACTATGGCAGTAAAAGTTGCTATTAATGGATTTGGCCGTATCGGCCGTTTAGCTTTCAGACAGATGTTTGGTGCAGAAGGATATGAAATCGTTGCAATCAACGACTTGACTAAACCTTCAATGCTTGCTGATCTTCTAAAATATGATACAGCTCAAGGCGGTTATTGCGGAAGAATAGGCGAAAATCTTCATACAGTTGAAGCTGATGATGAAGCTAACACTATTACAGTTGACGGTAAAACTCTTACTATCTACAAAGAAGCAGACGCTTCCAAACTTCCATGGGGCGAAATCGGCGTAGACGTTGTACTTGAATGTACAGGTTTCTACTGCTCAAAAGAAAAATCTCAGGCTCACATTAACGCAGGCGCTAAAAAAGTTGTTATTTCAGCTCCGGCAGGAAATGACCTTAAAACTATCGTTTATTCAGTAAATGAAAATACTCTTACTAAAGACGATACAATCATTTCCGCTGCATCCTGTACTACAAACTGCTTAGCTCCTATGGCTGACGCACTTAACAAATACGCTCCTATCCAGTCAGGTATTATGTCAACAATCCACGCTTATACAGGCGACCAGATGATTCTTGACGGTCCTCACAGAAAGGGCGACAAGAGAAGAGCAAGAGCAGGTGCTGCTAACATTGTTCCTA
>CAKTDK010000192.1 GCA_934541205.1 uncultured Eubacteriales bacterium | reverse complement strand
TTCTTTGCAGCATACTCATCATATGGATGCACCTGTATGCTCAGATTGTCCTTAGCATCAATTATCTTGATGAGCAGAGGAAATCTGTTGCCTTCAATATTGCCGAACAGCTCCTGATAAAACTACGAATCTCATCCATATGCTTGTCAGACCTTATTTAACATAATAATGTCTTTTCATCCACGCCGATACACCATCCAATCCAGGAAATAGAATTCTCTCATTAATATTCATTTGATCTAACATATCCCTAATTCTCCATCGTAAAGTCTTATCAACTATATATTTTGTTGTATTACTAGTTTTTTCCGCCAAAAACTTTTCAATATCTGATATTCCTCTAGGTACAATCGAAAAATATGAATATTGACTTATGATTCTTTGATCAATTGATGGCGGTTCCATCAAGAGCATCGCCGTGTCTCCCATCTTCTCATCATAGTCGCTAATCTCCGATACAATTTTTTCAAGCATATCAATAGTAAATAAATATGCATTTTCTTTTTTTAATACCTGTTTAAACTCTATTGGTAATAAACAATTCATCTCCTTCAAATCAATCTCCCATAATACACAATCATGTTGATCCATCTGATTCAAATCCTGTTCAGCGGTTGCAAAATGCAAACCGATCAACGGGGAATAAGTCCAATCCATTAATCTTGTTGGCAATCCGTGATGTTGTCCAATTACCATTTGCCTCCATATCGAACTCGATAATAAAGGATCTTCATTAATTGCATATTTTGAAAAATTCCTCAAGATAGATGATTCTATCGAAAATTGTTTATCATTACAATTTCTATGCAGACTAGTCTGTAAATTATATGTACTATTTGGTAATCCCCTATACATATATGATGACCTATTTCTTTCTATGCTATCATTATACTGTTGTCTTATAAATAAATCCAAAATCTCATCTATTTTTTTAATATATTGTATATTATACATATTTTCTCCAATATTAATCTGTGTGTATACTGAGCCATTGCATTCATATTATTGTGCGCTTAAATAAACTAAATACTATAAATATTACTCACATTTCTATTACATATATATATTTATTCTTCGCATAAAATATTTTATTTCAGATCTTTCTTTGCCTAACTTTTCCTCATAGGCTAATTTATCTAATGATTCCTGCATTGGAATAACAAAATAATATTTCGAAAAATCCAATCCCATAGATCCTTGCTGTATTCCTACAACGTTATTGATTTGGATTTCAATCAGTTCATTAGTATCATGTTTTTCTAATGTAAGCGTAAAATTATAAAGACATTTAAAATAATCAACTGGGCTATCTTGAATAGAATAGCAAATATTTTTATAATGATAGCATTCTTCACATACCGGGTCACATACTTTTGATATAATAATATACTTTGAACCAATCAAATCCTCCATCATATTTAAATAATTCCCAGTTTCTAAAAACACTTTTTCAATGTACTTTTCCAGTTCTCTACAGAATTGTTTGTTTTCCTCTTGTGACACTAAATCGGTATCACAAATCCATGTCAAAAATTCCTGATAATGATCTTTAATTATTCTAAATTTTTCTTTGTCATAATCAGGCATTTCTTCTTTTTCATAATCATTCCAATGTTTTGATACCGTCTTCCTGAATTCTTGAGTGATAACTGTTTGTTCAATAAGCCGAATAATTGTCTTATCTTTCCGATTTAACATTGCTGTAATACCCTCATACATACAATTAATACTGAAAAAATATTCATCACATAATATTATAACAATGCCATCACAATTATTTATACTATCCATATAAGACATTATACTATTTCCAGGTTTTACTTTATATATATCCCTAATAGGGTTTATTTGAAACATATTCAATTGATTACAAATATTATCTGCTTCTTTTTTACTTATTTCATTCCACTTATATGAAATAAAAAAATTCAATTGCAAATTTGTTACTAGTGGTTCAAATCTTTCTTCCATAAATCATTCCCTTCCTAATTTTAATTATTTAAAATATATTCTATTCTATAAACTCTCGTTAACTTCACAAATCAGAAATTCAGATAATTTCCCATATTTCAGAAATAATTCCTATTTTCAATTGATCCGTAGATAATAAAATATAGACCTCGCATGATATCCACAACCAGCACACTCTGTATATTTATTATTATCTAGCACCTAGTCAAATCTCTTCATATCCTTTTCTTTTTTCTGAATACTTACAGTATACCCGGCTCCTGCTAGAGACCATTCCTGTAAGCGTATGCTACACTCCCCAAAATTCTTGACTTCATTGGCTTCAAAGGAATCCGCATGATTTTTACTAAACACAGAATTGGTTGATGCTATAATATCAAACTCTTCTTCCAAATTATCCAAAAGGAATATATCCACCATAAATGCTTTACAAGGATATGGTAACCCATATGATTGAAAAAATTCTTCTGGAGCACACTCATAGCTACTCCATAAATAAACATTAATAGGATATTGCTCATCAACCATTATTGAATATTCGCTCTGAACGCAATAACTCATTTTTCCTCTATTTGAATTAGCGAATCTTTTAAATTTAAAATCAGAAGTATAATCCTTATTATTTATTAGCAATTTATGTAATCTATATGTTTCTGCCTGTCTAGGAGTTGCATAAAATTGTTTTCCTATACCTCTATGTTCATAATCTAAATACCTATATTCTATCTGATCACTAATCTCTATTCTAAGAAGACCATTCATTCCTTTACGAATTTTTGTTGTTCTATGAAATAAATTCATTATTCCTTTTGCATTCAATACTGACAAAAAATTTGAGCTTAAACTGTTTGAAAAATCTTTTACATCAGTGCCTTCGTATGTTCTAGATATAAATGTATCAAAAATATTCCTAATTGTCTCTTTTAAACTAATATCTGATAATTCATTCCAATCAGTAATTATGGAATCGGCTCTAACCCATCCAACAAGATTATATTTATCATCATTTAACACATTTGTAATATGTGATTGAACGGCCCCAGATATGTCAGAAATATTATAAATCGTTTTACATATTCCTTTAGAACACACATATTTTTTAAACTTTTCATATTTATCTTTATTTTTTTCTTCAAAAATAACAGTTCCCTTACTACGAACTGATGCATTAAAATGTAACATGGAATCGCTTAATGCAATTACACATACAGGTTTATTAATAGACCAAGCATATCTATACTCCCATTCAGTAAAGCTAATTTTGTCTTTGTCTTCTTCATAAATCGAACCATAAGTTCCTCCCAACAAAAGAAAATAAATATCAGATTCATCTATCCATTTCTTTATTGTTTCAATTACAGTTCCAGCACCACCAAATAATTCCATACCTGCTGGAATATGTCCAGCATCAAGGATTGCCTCAACCATTTTTTGACGTTCATCCCGCAAATCTTCATAAGTGGATGATACAAATATTTGCAATTTCTTCA
>CAKTDK010000191.1 GCA_934541205.1 uncultured Eubacteriales bacterium | reverse complement strand
TTTTTATTCATTTTAAAAAATTATTTTACTGTCAAATGCCATAACAATGGCAGTAAAATAAAAAAGATGCTTTTTTATAATAGTAAGGAGAGTAGTTTTTTAGTTACAAAAAACATTTTATAAAAATTATATTATTTTTGAATATATGATTTATTTAGGGCAATAATTTTATTACAAAATTAAATAAGGATGGTAAAAATGAAAGAAATTATTGAAATAAATAAATCAGTAGATGAAATAATACATAACTGCAATGAAAAAAATAATAAAAAATTTAAAATAACTCTTTTAACGCAAATTATATCTTTTTCCTTGATGCTTGCTGTGATATTTTCAATTTCATATATTTCAGGAGCAGCAAAAACTTTTGATGATATATCAGATAAAATATTAAGGCTTCATATACTTGCAAATTCAAATTCAAAAGAGGATCAGGAACTTAAAATAAAAGTCCGTGACAAAATTCTTGAGAAAACTTCTGATATATTTAAAAATATAACCTCAAAAGAAGAACTTTTAAAAAAAGCTGAAGAAAATAAAGAATTTATTCGTGAAACAGCTATTTTAACTTTAAGGGAAAATAATTGTTATGATGATGTAACTGTGGAAATAGGTAAAAGCAGCTTTCCTACAAAAAAATATGAAGATATCATGCTTCCAAAAGGCGAGTATAACGCTATAAGAGTACTGATAGGGGAACATAAAGGTGAAAACTGGTGGTGTGTGGCTTTTCCGTCTCTTTGTTTTTCCGACAGTGTAAAAAATGATAATAAAGAAAAGATGGAAAAAGTATTAAAGGAAGATGAAATGGAGCTTGTAAGCACAAATCATCTTCCTAAAGTACAGGTTAAATTTTTTATTATTGAATTAATAGAAGAAATAAAAGAAACTTTTAAAAATTAGTCTTCAAGTTCAACGCCGTCGGAATCATATTTTATATTTCCGCAGAAAATTAAAATTCCTTCTACTATACCCCAAATATAAGAAGCACCGCAAAGAATTGTTGAAAGTCCGCAGGTCGGAAGAGCTAATACCATACCTGCAACGCTTAATATAAGTTGGGCAATAGCCTTATTGTTAAATCCAAGATAAAAATTATGAACGCCGAATTCACCTAAGAAGATAGCAAGAAGCCCGGCTGCAAGTTTAGATTTTCTTTTTATATTTACGGCATTGCCGTTATCGGGGGCAGGACATAATTTTGAACCGCAGTTTGAGCAGAATTCAGCTTTAGGATTGGTTTTGTTGCCGCATACGTCGCAGTAATTATATCCTGTTCCTTTTGGAACTCCGCAGCTATGGCAAATATTTTCTTCCTCTGTTAAAGGAGTTTTACAATTTCTGCAATACATAAAAGTACCTCCGCATAATTTTTTAATTAATTTTTTATATTATACTATAAATTTATATATTTTTCAAAGTAAATTTTTTACATTATAAAAACTTTTATTTAATCCTGCAAAAAAACATATAAAATCATAAAAAACTCTTGATTATTTACAAAATATGAAATATTTAATTTAAAAAAATGCAAAAAAACTATTTACATTTAAAAAATATTTTTATATAATTATAGGGAAATAAAAAATCAGGAGGCAGTTATGGAATTTAAAAGTCAGTATTTACAAAATGTATATGAAACAGTCTGCAAAAGAAATGCAAATGAACCGGAATTTTTGCAGGCAGTAAAAGAAGTTCTTGAATCTTTTGAACCTATTGTTGAAAAAAGACAGGATATTGTTGATTCAGGCGTTATTGACAGAATAGTTGAACCTGAAAGAGTTATTATGTTTAGAGTGCCTTGGGTTGACGATAAAGGAAAAGTTCAGGTTAACAGAGGTTTCAGAGTGCAGTTTAATTCTGCTATCGGACCTTATAAAGGTGGACTTAGATTCCATCCTTCCGTTAACGCATCTGTTATTAAATTTTTGGGATTTGAACAGATATTTAAAAATTCATTGACAGGACTTCCTATGGGCGGTGGAAAAGGCGGCTCTGATTTTGATCCGAAAGGAAAATCAGACGGAGAAGTGATGAGATTTTGTCAGTCGTTTATGACAGAACTTTCAAAGCATATCGGAGCAGATACGGATGTTCCTGCTGGTGATATCGGTGTAGGAGCGCGTGAAATTGGTTATATGTTCGGGCAGTATAAAAGACTTAGAAACGAATTTGTGGGAGTTTTAACAGGAAAAGGCCTTTCTTACGGCGGTTCTTTAATAAGACCTGAAGCTACCGGATATGGTCTTTGCTATTTTACTGAAGAAATGTTAAATCACAGCGGTGATTCCTTTAAAGGAAAAACAGTTGTTATATCAGGTTCAGGCAATGTTGCTATTTATGCTACTGAAAAAGCTACTCAGCTTGGAGCAAAAGTTGTTGCTCTTTCTGATTCAAACGGTTACATATATGATGAAAACGGCGTAAATCTTGATGTTGTAAAAGATATCAAGCTTGGAAGAAGAGGAAGAATTTCCGAATATATTAAAGAAGTACCGAGTGCCGTATATACAGAAGGAAAAGGTATCTGGACCATTAAATGCGATATTGCCCTTCCGTGCGCTACGCAGAATGAATTAAACGGCGAAGATGCCAAAGCTCTTATCGCAAACGGCTGTAAGGTGGTTGCAGAAGGCGCTAATATGCCTTCCACTCCGGAAGCAGTTGAAGCATTTCTTGCAAACGGTATAAAATTTGGTCCTGCAAAAGCAGCAAATGCAGGAGGAGTTGCTACTTCAGGTCTTGAAATGACTCAAAACAGTATAAGACTTTCATGGACTTCCGAAGAAGTTGACGCCAAATTAAAGGAAATTATGATTAATATATTCCATAATGCTTATAAAGCTTCTTGTGAAGCAGGCTGTGAAGGAAATCTTGTTGTAGGAGCAAATGTTGCAGGATTTTTAAAAGTAGCTGATGCAATGATGGCGCAAGGAGTTGCGTATTAAATTTTTAAAAAAGGCCGAATTTATTTTCGGTCTTTTTTTATTTATAAAATTATTATGGATTTGAATAAATAATTTGTATGATATGTAAATAATTTTCAATACTATTGATTATAAAGACTTTTTAGTGTAAAATATAAACGATAAAAATATATTTACGGAAGGAATTGATAATAATGAAACTTTTTATTGATACTGCAAATGTAGAGGAAATAAAAAAAGCAAATGATTTGGGGGTAATTTGCGGAGTTACCACCAATCCCTCATTAATTGCCCGTGAAGGAAGAGACTTTAAGGAAGTAGTTAAAGAAATTACCGAAATAGTAGACGGTCCTATTTCTGCTG
Organism: uncultured Eubacteriales bacterium; assembly: GCA_934541205.1. Classification (GTDB taxonomy): domain Bacteria; phylum Bacillota; class Clostridia; order Oscillospirales; family RGIG7773; genus RGIG7773. Next base: position 178 of record CAKTDK010000191.1, on the reverse strand, counting down.
AAGTTATTTCTCTTGAGGCTGACAAAATGGTTGAAGAAGCAAAAGAACTTGTTAAGATTCATAAAAATATTGTAATTAAAATTCCTATGTGTGCTGAAGGCTTAAAAGCTGTAAAACAGCTTACAGCTCTTGGAATAAAAACAAATGTAACGTTAATTTTTTCAGCTCCTCAGGCACT
>CAKTDK010000190.1 GCA_934541205.1 uncultured Eubacteriales bacterium | reverse complement strand
GATATATACTTAAGAAAAGAGCAGATGGAGTGATTTAATGTTGATTTCAGATGTCTTATATCAGCCGGTTTCAATGATTACACATGATGATTTGCAGAGAATAAATATTTTTTACGCAACGGATATTGATTTGCATTTGTATCTTTATGTCTACAGAAATGGTGTTCCAATTGCTGAAAAGATAAAAGTTGCCTTTCAAAGCGGCGGTAAATGCACATATATTATGCTTCCGAAAGCAGAGGAAGATTTTGTTGCCGAGTGGAAACTCTTTGATATGAACGGCAAAAATGTCAGCAGTGTTGTTTCAGAGTGGAAAAAGCCTAGGGAATGGAATTTTTATGTTATGCTTTCGTCGCATACCGATATAGGTTTGCATAATTCACAGTACATACAAAGGCACAACAGTGAAAAATTGCTGGAACACGCTATGGAACTTTGTGACCTTACGGAGAATGAAAGGGAAGAAAATAAATACAGATATGTGATGGAAGGCACGTGGTTTTGGAATAATTATGCCGCTGATCACGGCGAAAAAGCAGCTTCCGAAATTGTTGATAAATATATACGTACGGGAAAAATAGGCTTATGTGCAGGCATTGCCGGTAATCATACCCAGACATTTGGACTTGAGGAAATGTGCCGCAGCACATACGGAAGGCGTCGTCAGAAAGAAATGTGGGAGCTTGACTTAAAAACATTTGCAATGGTTGACAACAACGGACTCACATGGTCGATGGTACAGCCGTATGCCGATGCAGGGTATGAAAATGTGTTCTTTGCACCGAATCAATGGAATCCGCTGCCTTCAACTGTGTGGAAGTGCAACACGGAACTTGAAGGGTTTATGTTTAATCCGGAAGCCGGCGGCGGTGGTTCAAGAATTGACGTGCGTTACCGCTCCGAACATCCTATGGTATTTTGGTGGTGGGATGAACACCATAAAAAGAAACTTTTGGTATGGTGCTCCACAATGTACCGCAGAGGCGGAAAAAATTTTGGAATGAGCATAGATATGCAGCCATCGTATAATACCCTTATCACTATGGAAAATGCTTGTTCAAAGCAACTTCCGCTCATGGATAGCAAGTTTCCTTATGATGTTTGGATGTTTGCGTGTTACGCTGATGACCAGGAACCGGGCATGGGTGTTACGGGCAGCATTAAAATGTGGAATGAAAAATGGAAATTCCCTAAAATGCAGACATTGGGAAATCCCGATCAACCATTTAAGATTCTTAAAGAACGTTTTGGTGAAAAAATTCCTGAAATAAGCGGAGATATCACGGGAGGATGGTATCAGCATCCTTTGGCTGCCGCAGAAATTCTTGCGGAGAAAAGCGAAACAGACAGACTTTTGCCTACGGCTGAAAAGCTTGCCGTGCTGGCGTCTCTTGTTGACAGCAACTATGAATATCCTATGCAGGAATTTGAACGGGCGTGGGACGCGCTCCTTTTAAACGATGAACATTCCTACGGAACAAGCGGTTATAAAGGCAGACGAGTTTATGAAACATGGATGCAGCACCGGGATTGGATAGATAAAGCGCGCTGTACGGCTGAGCGTGTTTCGGCTGAAGCTTTGTCTGTAATTGCCGATAATGCAGATACAAAAGGCAAAAAAGCCATGGTGTTTAATCCAACGCTGCACGACAGAATGGTGCATATCAACAAGCAAATCATTTCTGTTCCGTCTTTGGGATACGTTCTGCTTGATAAAGCTAACAGCGAAGCATGTGAATCTGTCAAGACAAGTATTCCGCCGGTTATTGAAAACGAGTATTATAAAATTGAATTTTCGGGTAATGGTTCAATTTCATCAATATATGATAAGGAATTAGGAAGGAATATAATAAAGCCGGATTCGCAGTGTAATTTGCTTATGTACACGAGCGATAACCACAAAAGCTTCAGAACGCCCGTTTCTGCTGATTTCGAGATATATGAAGACGATTCCGCAATAGGCGTTATAGCTGAAATACGGGAAAATATCTGTGGCGCTAAAATCATACAAAAAGTATCGCTTTTAAAATATGAAAAGATGATAGAAATTGACAATAAAATAGAGCATGCAAAAGAAATGGTGAATGACAACAGATATTACAGATATTTGTACTATGCATTTCCGTTTAATGTGAGTAATTGCAGAAGATTTTGCAATTTGAACGGATGCACGGCTGAATATGGCAAAGATGTCACCGGACACGGTACAGATGTCTATATGGCAGCAAATGAATGGTGCTGTGCCGAAAATGATGAATTTGGTGTTGCGCTTTTTCAGAAAGACAGCAGCCTTACTGAGTTCGGCAGGATATATAAGGATAAGACAGATTACAGAAATTTGAGTGACGGCTCTGAGATGTATTCGTATTTGGCGAATGACTGGATGCAGATGCATCTGACAGGCGGCACATATCTTAATTTTCGTTTCAGATATGCGATAACATCGTATGTCGGGAATCATACTTCGGCAAATATAGAAAAAAAAGCAGAGCTTTATATGAATCCGTGCATTTGCATGAAAGTTCCCGAACATGGCGGTAAATTACCGCAGAAATTCAGCTTTATGAATACAGACAAACCTATCAGACTGCTTACACTTAAGGTGGCGGAGGACAGCGATGGTTTTGTTGCAAGATTTTTTGGAAAATCTGAAAATCTGAAAATAAATCTTTTTGGGGATACCTCATTTAAGCGTGTTTCGGTGGATGAAAAAGATACCGAGGATAAAGCGATATACGGATTTGCTACATATAAACTGAACAGAAAAGGAATTAAAGTTAAGTCTTATACTGACAGAGATATTTATAATGAAAATTATTGTTACACCGGACTGATTACAAGTCCGTGTGCAGCCTGCGGAGAAAACAGCGGTCATTTATATCTGCTTTGGGGTAAGGATATGCGTGAGGATCTGTCGCATTACGAGGTGTACAGAAGCGAAGAACAGGGATTTAAACCCGGTGCTGACACATTTGCGGCAAATGCGGAAAGTGAAGAATACCGCGTTGCAAGATATGAAGATACTGGTCTGAAAAAACATACAAAGTATTACTATAGGGTGCGGTCTGTATATACTGACGGAACTTTCGGAAAATTCAGCAGAGAGTTTTGCGGCATTACAAAGGAAGAACAGGTGTGATAATATGATTTTAACGGATTATCTGAAAAGTGAACGAGATTTAACATGGGATTATGCAAAGCAGTGCGGAGTTAATCACGGAGTTATAAGACTTCCCGAAGATCCGGGCTTTGACATTACCCGGAAAGAACACTGGAATACGGTGTGTAACCTCTTTTTTGATTTCGGTATCAAACCGACGGTTATAGAACCAATGCCCAATTCTCTGCATGACCATATAAAAGCCGGAGATGAAAAACGTGATGAGTCGATCGAGAAAGTAATAAAAATGATGCAGTTTATGAATGAATATGACATAAGGACAATCTGTTTTAACTTTATGGCATACAT
>CAKTDK010000189.1 GCA_934541205.1 uncultured Eubacteriales bacterium | reverse complement strand
GAATGAAGACAATTTATATGATAATTTTATTAATAACAATGAAGGAAAACCTAAATTTATTCTTCATGACGGTCCTCCGTATGCAAACGGGGATATTCATATGGGGCATTCTCTTAATAAAATATTAAAAGATATTATTGTCAGATATAAAAATATGGCCGGATTTCAAGCTCCTCATATTCCGGGCTGGGATACTCACGGTCTTCCTATAGAAAGACAGGCAATAAAAAAAATAGGTATAGATAAAGCCAATATTTCACCTCTTGAATTTAGAAAACAGTGTAAAGATTTTGCTTTAAGTTATGTTGAAAATCAAAAAGCTCAAATGAGAAGACTTGGAATTATGAGTGACTTTGATCATCCTTATCTCACACTTCACAAAGAATTTGAAGCAAAACAGATTGATATTTTTGGAGATATGGCTAAAAAGGGTTACATTTATAAAGGACTAAAGCCTGTTTATTGGTGTCCTCATGATGAAACTGCGCTTGCTGAAGCGGAAATTGAGTATGCTGAAGATGAATGTGATTCTATTTATGTAAAATTTAGATTAAAGGATGACAAAGGTTTATTTGATGGTTTAAATATTGATAAATCAAAAATATTCTTTGTAATTTGGACCACTACTACTTGGACTTTGCCGGGAAATGTTGCTATTGCCGTAAACCCGGATTTTGAATATGCTCTTGTAAAATTCGGCAACGAATATTATGTTATGGCAAAGGATCTTATTAATAATGTAAGAAAAGCTGCTGATTTGCCCGAATATGAAATTTTAAAAACTTTTTCAGGTTCTGAACTTGAATATGTAACTACGCAGCATCCGTTTTTAGATAGAGATTCTGTAGTTATAACAGGAAATCATGTAACTTTGGAAACCGGTACAGGATGTGTTCATACTGCTCCTGGATTTGGTGCGGATGATTTTATTGTTTGTCAGAAATATAAGGATATTCCTATTGTAGTTCCGGTAAACGGAAAAGGAATTTTGACAGACGATGCGGGAAAATATGCCGGATTATATTATGAAAAGTCTAATAAAGCTATTTTAGAAGATTTAAAAGCAAACGGTGATTTGCTTGCTGTTGAACATATTGTCCATCAATATCCGCATTGCTGGAGATGTAAACATCCTATTATTTTCAGGGCAACCGAACAATGGTTTTGTTCTATTGACGGATTTAAAGATAAAGCTCTTGAAGAAATAAAAAAAGTTAATTGGATACCAGGTTGGGGAGAAGACAGAATTTCCAATATGGTAAAAGACAGAAATGATTGGTGTATTTCAAGACAAAGAACTTGGGGTGTACCTATTCCTATTTTCTATTGTAAAAAATGTCATAAGGAAATTATAACCGAAGAAACTATAAACGCTGTTTCAGAGCTGTTTAAAAGAGAAGGCTCAGACGCATGGTACAAGTATTCTGCTGATGAAATTCTTCCACAAGGAATTAAATGTACCTGCGGTTGTGACGAATTTGAAAAAGAAACGGATATAATGGATGTTTGGTTTGATTCTGGCTCTTCTCATACAGCAGTTTTGGAAACAAGAGAAGGTCAAAGATTTCCGGCTGATTTATATCTTGAAGGCAATGATCAATACAGAGGATGGTTCCAGTCTTCTCTTTTGACTTCTGTAGCAAGCAGAGGAGTAGCGCCTTATAAAAATGTATTGATACATGGTTTCATAATTGATATGGACGGCAGAAAAATGTCAAAATCAGCAGGAAATGGTAAAAGTCCGTCTGAAATATGTGATAAATTCGGCGCGGATATATTAAGGCTTTGGGTTGCTTCTTCTGACTTTAAGTCTGATATAAGAGTTTCAGATGATATATTTAAACAATTATCAGAAAGCTACAGAAAAATCAGAAATACTGCAAGATACATTTTAGGCAATATAAATGATTTTGATCCAAATGAAAATATGGTTGCTTTTGAAAATATGACAGAGAATGATAAATGGGCTTTAATAAAGCTTAACAAGCTTGTTAAAAAAGTAACGGAATCTTATGATGAATATGAATTTCATACTGTTTATCATGCTGTTCACAATTTCTGTGTTGTTGATATGTCTAACTTTTATTTGGATGTTATTAAAGACAGATTATATTGTGAAAAAACTAATTCTTTGTTAAGAAGAAGTGCGCAGAGCGCAATGTATTTGATTTTAGACAGTCTTGTAAAAATTCTTACTCCAATTTTAGCTTTTACTTCTCAGGAAATTTTTGAAATGATGCCAAAATTAAAATCTCATGATGAAAGACATATTTTATTCAATGATTTCCCTAAATATAATGAAAATTTATGTGATGATGAGCTTGAAACAAAATGGCAGAGGATTATTACAATTCGCGATGATATAAAAAAAGCTTTGGAAGACGCCAGAAAAAATAAGATTATCGGTTCTTCGCTTGATGCCAAAGTAACTATTTACTGCGATAATGAAGAATATGATTTTATAAAGTCAATTGGAGAAAAAGAATTTGCTGTAATTCTTATTTCATCTAAAGTTGAAATTGTAAAAACTTCTGATACAAATAAAGGTATTAAAGGCGAAAATACTGATATTTATATTGAAGTCGATAAAGCCGAAGGCGAAAAATGTGAAAGATGCTGGATTTATGATGAAAGCGTAGGACAAAACCAAAAACATCCTACTTTGTGTCATAGATGTGCGCAGGTTATTGAATAAAAATTTCAAATAGCAGTACTATAAGTACTGCTATTTGTTAAAAAAGGAGAATTTATGATACTATCTTTAATAATTGTTACTGCTGCAGTTTTGCTTGATCAAATAACCAAATTTATAGTTGTAAGCAATATGAATTTGAATGAAACAATTCCTGTTATAAAAGATGTTTTTAATATAAGTTATACTACTAACGACGGAGCCGGCTGGAGTTTATTGTCCGGAAAAACATTTTTATTAATAAGCATATCTGTTATTGCGGTTATATTTCTTGTATTTGTAATTATAAAATTTAAACCGAAAAGATTGGATATGATCTCACTGTCCATGATTTTGGGAGGTGCTATCGGAAATCTTATAGACAGAATTCGACCTCCTCATGAAGTTACTGATTTTTTTGATTTTGTTCTTATTAATTTTCCTATTTTTAATATTGCCGATATTTTTGTTACTGTCGGCGGAGCTTTATTGATATTTAACGCTTTGTTTAGCAAAAAATCAATTATATATCTTTTTGAAAATAAAAAGGATAGTAAAAATGAAAATAATTGAAATAACAAAAGAAAATTCCGGTTTAAGAGCTGATAAATTTATTTCTATGTCTGACAGTTCTGTTACCAGAAGCTATGCGTTAAAGCTTTTTAACGATAATATGGTCACTGTAAACGGCAAGATTATTAAAAAGAATTATATTTTAAAGGAAAATGATATTATAAAATTTGAAATACCGGAAATAAAAGAATTGGATGTAAAAAAAGAAAATATACCTCTTGATATTG
>CAKTDK010000188.1 GCA_934541205.1 uncultured Eubacteriales bacterium | reverse complement strand
ATTTATCTCTTGTCATTCAAATAAGCTATTTATAATTACTATTTAAAAATTTTTTAAATACTATCATCATTAAAAAAACGAAGTTTCCAAAAAATCTCAAAAAGTCAATAAAAAAGACTTTTTTAACCGCTGTTTAAAAAGCTGCTATATTTTATTTTCAAAAAAACCCGAATTTAATAATTACATAAAAATTATACCTTGCCGCACAAGAAAATTCAACATTTATTTTAACCGTCAAAATTTTTTAAATGCTATGGATAAAAGTCTTTAAAAAATTAAGAAAACCCTTCAAAAAATACTTTTTGAAGGGTTTTCTCCCCGATACATAATTATCAGAAGTTTTTAACTTCAGAATTATTATAATTTATTAAACAAATTCTGTCAATACTTTTTCAAAAATTGTCAATATTTTATTATTCTGCATCTACATTGTTATACTGAACACTATGCGAAATTATTATAGATAAAATAAAAATTTATTTATAATTTTGAAAAGATTTTTTAGGATATTTATCTCTTTGAATCATAAAAAATATTTATCGCTAACAATATAAAACAACCGTCTTAAAATAATAAAAAACGACTATTACAAAAAATTTCTTATTATTAAAATAAATTATAATATAAAAAATTTCCCTTAAGCAGACAAAGTAAATACTTAAAATCTGCTTAAAGGAAATCATATTATAATTTCAGACAAGTATCTTTATAATTTTTTAAACTTATCTTTTCCGACTCCACAAATCGGACATTTAAAATCTTCCGGCATTGGTCCTTCATGAACATATCCGCAAACCGTACAAACATATCTTTCTTTTTCAGCAGACTGAGAATATTCTTTCTCCTGATAAGTAGGAGCATTTTTAGGTGCTTTTCCCTTTATTACTTCATGATAATATTTATATGTCATTGGAATTTCATCTGATGTTATTACAGCGTCTTTAAGCTTTACAAATACGACTATATGAGTATCCATTTCAAAACTGCCAATTAAATCAGCGATAAAATATCCACATATTCCTTGTTTCGGAACAGGCATATCAGAAACTTCAAAATAAGGAACATCTTTAAATTTATCTTTTGTTTCGCCTGACTGAAATCCAAGATATCCTATATGCTCCTGCGGAAAATTCTCCGATAACACAGAAACGCACAGTTTTCCTGTTTTCATAAGTACTTTTGTTGTATAATTATTTTTATTTAAACTTATTGCAATAACAGGATTATCACTTGTTATCTGGGAAACAGTATTTACTATACATCCTGTAACCTTTTTACCGTCGTTTACTCCTACAGCATACATACCGTAAGAAATTTTCCACAATAATGAAAGATCCATAAAAGGACACCCCCGAAATTAATAATTTTCTTTTCTTATTTCAAAATAAGCTCTTGGATGAGCGCACACCGGACAAACCTCCGGAGCTTCTTCTCCGATATGTATATGTCCGCAGTTTGTGCATATCCAAACGGTTTTTACTTCGCGTTTAAAAACTTTTTCTTCGTTTATATTTGAAATAAGCGCTTTATATCTTTCTTCGTGTTCTTTTTCTATTTTTGCCACTTCTTCAAAAAGAAATGCAATATGATCAAATCCTTCTTCTTTTGCTTCTTTTGCAAAAGTTGCGTACATATCCGTCCACTCATAATTTTCGCCTTCTGCTGCGTCTTTTAAATTATCCATTGTTGAAGGTATACCATCGTGAAGCAGCTTAAACCAAATTTTTGCATGTTCCTTTTCGTTGTTTGCTGTTTCTTCAAATATCTGACCTATCTGCACATATCCGTCTTTTTTAGCTTTTGACGCATAGTAGGTATATTTATTTCTTGCCTGAGATTCTCCTGCAAAAGCAGTCATAAGATTTTTTTCTGTTTTAGTTCCCTTTAAATTCATAATAATTTCTCCTTACATTTTATTTTTGCATTTATTGCAAAGACCTCTAATATTCAAATCAACAGAGTTTATTTGAATATCAAAATCTTTGAAATCTTTTTTTATATCCAAATGAGGCAAATCATATATCCTTCCGCATTTTTCACAGAAAAAATGAAAATGCTCCGTTAAAGTGTTATCAAATCTGTCTTTATCATCGGAAGCAGATATTCTTCTTATCTTGCCAAGCTGAGTTAAAACATTTAAATTTCTGTATACTGTTGCTAAACTTATATTCGGAATATCTTTTTTTACAAAATTGTATACTTCATAGGCAGTAGGATGAGTCTTAAGACACACAACAGCTTTATATACAATATCTCTTTGTTTTGAATTATTAAGTCTCATAACTTCTCCAAAAATTAAAAATAATAATCATTATCATTATTAATATATCATAAAAGAAATTTTTGTCAATACCATTTCCAAAACTTTCTTTAAAAAAACATCATTTTAAAATAAAATGATGTTTTAATATATTCAATATAAAATTTAATATGTAATTATTTTAAGTTGACACACATGGTAACGGTCGTTCCAACGCCGACTTCACTCTCTACTATCATATCATCGGCATATTTTTTCATATTGGGAAGTCCCATTCCGGCGCCAAAACCAAGAGCTCTTACGTTGTCAGGAGCCGTACTGTACCCTTCCTGCATAGCAAGCTCTATATTTTCTATACCGGGACCGTTATCTTTTAAAATAATTGTTATTTTATCAGGATCTATTTCAACAAAAGCTTTTCCGCCATGAGCATGAATAACCATATTTATTTCGCCTTCATACATAATTATTGAAACACGCCGTATTATCTGGCTGTCAAGCCCTATCTGCTTTAGCGCTGTTTTAACATTGCTTGAAGCTTCTCCGGCAGAAGTAAAATCTTCTCCGTCAACATCATATTCAAGCCTCAGGACATTTTCACTCATACTTTGTCAGTCCCTTCTGCAGTAAGGCCGTTTTTGTATAATAATCCACAAGCTGTATACATTCTGTATTTTGTAGTCATAAGAACAATTCCTCGTTCATTTGCAAGAGAAACAATATTTTCATCCGGAACTTTGCCTCTCACAAGGACTATACAAGTCATATCCATCATTTCAGCAGTTCTGACGATCTGAGTGTTTACAAGCCCTGTCAAAAGGACAGAATGGTCCTTTACAAAAGCAAGCACATCACTCATCATATCGCTTCCGCAAGCAGAAGAAACAATATCGTCAAGACGGTTGCCACCTGCCAGAATATCAGCATCAAGTATTTCCTTAATATCTTTTACAGTCATAAAAATTACCGTCCTTTAATATATAAATAATGTTAATATAACACCTACATAACTTTTTTCATATTATACCATTATATTATATATAAATACAACAGTTTGAAAGGAATTTTTTGTCTGAAAAATAAAATTATAAAAAATAATAGTATGTACTTATTGACTACTTTAAAAGAAAAAGTTATAATTGTAGTTAATTAAATTGTTAAACATATAACATTATATATTTTTTTGGAGGTTTTAAAATGGCAAGAGTTTATAATTTCAGCGCCGGAC
>CAKTDK010000187.1 GCA_934541205.1 uncultured Eubacteriales bacterium | reverse complement strand
AATAAGTGTTTATTATATAATTTTAAATTAAAATAATACTTATCGCCAGTTAGTTTCATAATAAAATTATATTGGAGATATTCAAATGTTACTTTCCTATCAAAAAGATAATTTGGAAAAATTGTCAACCATGGCTGATAAAAATACGGACTTAACAATTGTAGGCAAAAAAAATAGTGGTAGAAAATATGTTATTAAACAATGGAGCCAATGTAAAAAGAATCCACTTATAATTTATTTTGAGAAAACAGGGTTGGATTATGAATATGCGACCCTAGTTTCTGCATTAAAAAAATTTTGTCGACTTGAAAAAAATAAAATAATTGTTTCTCCAAACATTGGTATTACAGTATCAGCACTTTCCTTCGGCATAGGTGTATCATTTGATAAAGAAGATATTTTTAAATCAGAAAATTTTTTAAAAAAGTGTTTGAGAAAATTAACAAAAAAATTTACATTAATATTTATAATTGATAATGATTTGTGTATTACAGACAAATCTATAGAGTTTTTAGAAAGTTTTATTACAAAATATAACAAAAAGAAAACTATACATAGATTTACGTTATCTACAAATCAAATTGCTAAAAACGAATGTGTTTTTTTTGAAAGTTTATCGAATAGTAAGTTAAATAAACTTGAGACTTTAAGACAACTTAATTTAAATCCAGAAATTAGTCTTGATGAAAAAGTAATTGAATTTATCTTCCAGAATGTATCTGATAACATAGAACTGTTACATAATATTATTAGAGATATTAACAGTAATTATTTGGACTATAATTTTGAAAGATACGATGTAAATAATTTGACTGAATTATTAATAGATGAAGGATTTAGCGATTATCAATATCAATCTCTGTTGAAAAAAGTTCTTAATATATATGCAATATCGCCACATTGTTTTCAATACATTGATCTGGCTTTTATGATGCAACAAACCGAATACGTCATTAAGTTGCTATTGGATTTTGCCTTGAATCATTATTTGATTGAAGGCAATGCACAAAATTTTCATATTATTTTCGGATTGGTTAAAAAAATATTTGGTGAAATAGACGAAATTTCTAAACATCATATATATATGGATATAACAAATATGTTTTCCAATATTTATCCATCTGATTACTATAATAAATATTTTTTTGCACAATTAGCTCGAAGTCCAGAACATGGAACGTATTTAGTGCAATATATAATGCAAAAAGTACGTTTGAATCATAATATTGATATTTCTGATTATGAAGATATAATAAAACAAAAAGAAGTATTGATAATAGAGACCTATAATTGTGCATTTGGGTTACTTAGTTGTAAAAAGTATGATGATTGTATTTTAAAATTAGAAGACCTACATGATTTAAGTGGAGCCTTATTATACGAAATAAATATTTTAAAAAGTCAATGCCTGATCAGAAAGATAGATAATGTTGAAAGGAATAAAGCACTTGATTTATTATCTTATAATGACAACAATGAGGCAATTGACGAAAACCTAAAATATCGATTAGATATTAGGAAAATTGCAGCTTCTGTTCATGTTGGAAAATACCATGATGCTCTACAAATTTGTAATGATATTACAGAGAGATTATTACAAATGTATTCAAAAACTAACTCTTTGGAATATCTGTATTATCTCAATGTAATTTATAGAAAGTATTCTTATGTATGTTCATATGATTTGAGTATAAAGTTTGTTGAAAAAAGTGTTGATTTCTTTAAAACACATAAAAAAATTTATTATAAGGCATATTATATTTCTTTAAATAACCTAATGTCTTTATATATAATTAATATGGACTTAAAGAAAGCTGGTAAAATAAAACAGGAAATTGACAGATTGATATTATCTAAAAGCAATATTAATTTCCCACGAGCAGAAATACGAAAAAATAATGATCTTTTATATGATTACTTCTCCGAAAAAGCATCAAAGCAGATAACTATGCAGAATTTTAAGAAGTTATATGAGGAACTACAAGAATCTGCTGACCATATTTTAATTGCTTCCAATTATGCTGTTTTTATGATGTTAAATAATAATTTAGAAAAAGCCCGAACAATTCTTTTAAAAGAACATGAGCGTATCAAGGATGAACAAGAGGGTATATATCATTATAGGATAACCACTAATTTATCAGTGTGTGAATTTCTCCTTGATAATAATAAACGGGCTGAATGTATTAAACGTTTAAATAATATAAAATATAATCAAGAAGATCCACATTATCAGATAAGGAATCAGGAATTGAACGGCATCATAGAATTAATGACAAATATTTCTGGATGCACTAATACTGCTTCATGGTGTGAAGCATATAAAGACAATATATCCACTCCCTTCAATTATTATACGACATATCAACAAGGGTTGATTTTTACTACACTGTTTGATTGGGATGACGACTGAGGGTTATCCCAATTATCAAGTGCAAAAGCGATGCATATTCTTTAAACCCAATTTTTCGTAATGCTTCTGCTGGTGATGCAACTTCAATTAAATGTGGGTTTGAATTAATATCCGTCACATAAAATTCCAAATTTGTGTTGACCCTAAAATCAATACGCCCCATGCCTTGGATATTCATTATTCTAGATATTTTTTCAACGGATGAGATAATGGCAGCAGCAGTAGCAGGAAACTGTTTATCAAAGTCATAAAAATCAAACAAATGATTTCCCCTTGCATTATAGTCTAAATAGTTATTACCAATTTCTATGGCACCATTTATAGAAATTCCTTGTGGATTTAAAACACAGAAAACATTTCCATCATAAATAAATGGAACTTCAACTTCATATCCTTCGATAAATTTTTGAACCACAAGTCGACTGCTGTATTTCTGTGCAGTTTCTTTTAGGCTACAATCTTTGTCTTTATTATAAATAAATACGCTGTTATTATCTAATCCCATACTGGAACATTGATTTTCCAATTTAGCAATTACCTTTGTTCCGGTTTGGGGTGTCTCATCAAGCCATCCTAATAAGTTGTCATAAATCCATGTGTCACAGACAGGTACAAGTCCTTTTAATAATTTATACCACATATACTTTTCTCTTGTAAAACTAACTACAAAGGGATCGCAATTCGTATGAATGATATTATTCATTTCACAAAATAGTGGTACTAATGATTTACGTCCATGAACAGTTCCTTTTTGGGCAAAGTTGAATACGATTATTTTTTTATAATAGTTATTTCTTATTCGTCGTGTTAAATAGTCGTGAATAAAATCCATTTCGTCATAATATGGAATTACTTCAAAACCTTCATCGCGAAAAGTATTTATTATTTTTTTAAATCTTTCCAATGCATAGTATTCTGAAACAACAGTTGTTCCCGAAGAAAAATCAGAGAAATCTTTTGTGATTTCTCGAGCATTACCAACTACTATAATAAGTATTTCTTCAATATTTTGTTTGCTAATAGATATATATTCGTTAATTATTTGTTTAGTATTCATTGATAACCTCCTATAGATATCATCTCATCCGTAAATCTA
>CAKTDK010000186.1 GCA_934541205.1 uncultured Eubacteriales bacterium | reverse complement strand
ATATAAAACCATAGCGTCATCCACAATAACCTTCATGGTTTGGTCAACAACCAGATTTTCAATCCAATCCTTTTTGACGGCTTTTTTGTCACACAACTTTTTCTTTTTGGTATTGACGCAACGATAGTAATGGTGAACTTTCATAGTATGGCTTGTGCCGCTTTCACCAACCATCAATGCACCGCATTTTCCACAATGCAGTTTCGTTGTCAGCAAATAATCGTCTTCCGCTTTGTGTCGGGCAGGAGCCTTTTTGTTCTTTGCCATACGTTCCTGTGCTCTTTCAAATAACTCTTTTGGCACAATCGCGGGAATAGCGTCCGGCTGTACGATATCACAATAACGGTATTCCCCTATGTAACGGCGGTTTTTCAAAATATGGTTTACAATATTCAGCGTAATTTTACCACCGCGCGAGGATTTTATCCCGCGTTCATTTAGCATGTTGACAAGTTTTTGCATACTCGACCCTTCGGAATAGAACTTAAATATTTCTAATATGACAGGTGCTGTGGCAGGGTCAATCTGAAAATGCTGATCTTTGTCAATGACATAGCCCATTGGGATGCTGCCGCCGTTATATTTACATTTCAGCGCGTTTTCGGTCATGCCGCGCACTACCTTTTCCGCGAGTTCGACGGAATAAAATTCGGCGTATCCCTCTAACAAGGATTCAAGTAAAATTCCTGTTGAATCCGTTGCGATGGCCTCGGTTGCAGACACTACTTTCACGCCGTTCTTCCGAAGGATAGCTTTGTAATGTGCACTGTCATATCGGTTCCGCGCGAACCGATCCAATTTCCAGACAATAACCACATCATATAAATGCTTTGCGCTATCTTTTATCATGTGTTGGAATTCAGGGCGATTGTCGGTTTTCGCAGACAAGGCTCGGTCAATGTATGTACTTAAAATAGTTATGCCATTCTTTTCAGCATATTCTTTGCACTCACGAAGTTGGCCTTCAATACTTTCCTCACGCTGATTGTCGGAGGAATAGCGGGCATAAATTACTGCTTTCACGTGTTCACCACCTCATCCAAATTTGATTTTGCAAGGCTGTTTATATCTTCTGCAAGCTGCCGAAAGGTTTCTTCCCCTTCCAAATGAACATCATTATAATAGATTGATTTTCCAAATAAGGTTTTGGCCGCCCTTTTTAGCCGTCCCCATAACGTGTTGTAATTGTGGTCATATCTGGAATCCTGAATAGAAATATCGTAGCTGATGTCCCCGTCTTCCCAGACTGTTTTTTCAATCACGAGCATACAACATTTACAATCACATGGTAACGTGATCCTTTTGCTTTTCTGTGTCATTCTTTCACCTCCCCAAGCATTTGCAGCAATGTTTCTTTCAGCCGTTTATTCATAGGTGAATTTGGGTCAAAACACATTTCAACAAATCGCCGCATTTCTTCGCTGTCCTTGGTAATTTTAGGCTTGTACTCATATAGCTTGCCCTGTGGCTTGTCCGTCCGTCCAAAGATATAATCCAGCGATACATCAAAGTAATCTGCATACCACAACAATGTTTTTAGAGGAGGGGCAGAAGTAGCTGTTTCATATCTATTTATACTTGCTTGTGTTGTTCCAATCATCTTAGCAAGACTGGATTGGGATAATTTCATGCCTTCCCGTAAGGTACGTAATCTTTCACCAACTTCTTTCAAATAAATTCCTCCTGTTAAGCAATTTCATTACCACTTTTCTCACCATCATCTAACATCGTTTTAACGCTCGGATTAAACAGTTTATCGAATAAAATTTTATTCCTGTCTTTGGCATCTCTTAATAGCTTTGTAAATGAAATCACCTCTACATATGCACCACAGGATTGATTATAACCATAATATCCTTCCCCATCGGGTGTAGGATTTAACGAAGCGTACTTGGCATCAGATTTTAATGAATCGGTCATATCTGCTATAACGTAACAATAAAAAGCTGTATGTTCTACATTGCCAAACGGTCTTCCATTAGCTCTTTTCTTTTTACCACTTTTAATGTCCTCAACATATCCCAAGACCTGGTGTATTGGATTTTTTTCATCAGGTTTTAAATCATTTCTATTTGGTTTTTTGAATTCAATAATTGTAATTGAATTAAAGTAATCGTCTTTATCTGAAAAAGAAAATGCTTCATCAAATATGGCAATGTCCATTCTTTTGTCAGAAGAGGTTTCAATTACAGGTATTGTTTTCATTTGCTTGTCAGAAGCCAAAAAATTATGATAGGACAATCTTTCATCAATAATCCATAAATTCATCTCTTCAAAACTAATTTCATCTGAAGTGTACCTCATAGGACATATAATTGAGTGAATGCTATCCTCGGAAACATAAGTGCCATCTTCCTTAATTTGTAAAGCATTTTCAAGTAAATCTAAAATAACCTTACGCCTTATTATGTATTCAGCTAAACTCGTTTTACTCAAATCATTTAGTGATCGATAATATTCATCATATTTTTCTTTTGCTTCACTTGCAGATATTATGTTCTTAGATACTTCTTCCTGTATTTTTTCTCCTGCTCTTTTGGTATCCATATCCCAATTCAACACTTCTTGATAAAGCAATAACTCAAGTTTATCCTCAGGTATATCTGATGGTAAATTATCATAGATATGTGGCCGATTATTTAATAAATACCTATACTTTGGTTGTTTTTTGAAAACATAATTATTTACCATCTTCTTTTTTCTAATATCAATTTCGGTTAAATAATCTGACAAATACGTGACTATAAACTCTTTTGCTGTTTCAACAAGGTCATCATACTTAATATTATTGCTCATATCCATTTGCTGATTATCAGCAAACTCAAAATTAGTCCTTGTATTATTTACATTCTGATCTAAATATTCTCCCATTAAGTAACCCGCATAGTAAAAACATTCACCATTCTCTGAAATGCGTGATTGTAAATTATTTATCTTTTTTTTCAAATCTATTGATAAAACCTCTCGATTATTAGCGCATAAATGTAATTCGTGGGTAGTTGCTCCCTCCATCATTTTTAAATGGTAAAGAGAAAATTTATTATTTTCGACTATGATTTCATCTTGATGTAAAGAATCTTTGATATTCTTTTCAAAATAACTATTCAAATTTATTGTTTCACCTAAATTATCACGTAATATTATAGCCGGACAATTTTCTGACAAGAAATATATCAAACAATGTTCAATAATTTTCTTTGAAAGAGTTTCCAAAGACTTTGGGACTTTTTCTTTGTATTTCCTAGCAAAATCATATAATGTAATAGTTGTTTTATATTCGAGAAATTCACTCGGTTTTAAATTATCATCTGGAAATATTCCATCTTCAGAAAATTCAAATGTTCGTTCCAACCATCTGTTATTTTCATAAAATATACTATTTATATTTACTTTAGCAAAAGCCTTTAGCCACAAAAATCTTCCAATTCCTTTACAGCCTTTTTTCCATTTAAGTGATGAATCGGCAGTTCTAAACGAATTATAGTTTTTTTCACAGAATATATAAATTTTAATACGTTAAACAATACTTTTAGGTTTATATTCTCAAATCCTG
>CAKTDK010000185.1 GCA_934541205.1 uncultured Eubacteriales bacterium | reverse complement strand
CTCCCGACCTTATAATCGCCTCGTCTATATATAAGTGTTTTTGCGATATGTATATAACAAAGCTTATGGAACAAAATGGAAATACCGCAGAAGAAATAGCAAAAAAAACCGGGCTTATGCTTTTTCTTGCAAAAAAGTATATACAAGCATGTAAAACTTTTTCTTTAAGCACAATAAGAACTATTTTAAAAATCTGTTCCGATACCGAAAGAAGCAAAAAAAGAGGCAAAGGTGAGGATAAAATTAAGCTTGAAAAAATGATAGGAGAAATTATAATAGCTCAAAAGGGAAGGTAAAATCAAATGATAAAACTAAAACAAGCCGTTATTGTGGAAGGAAAATATGATAAAATTAAGCTTTCCTCTTTTATTGACGCATTAATAATAGAAACAGGCGGATTTCGGATTTTTAAAGACAAAGAAAAACGGGCGCTTTTAAATATTTTAGCCGAAAAAAATGGGCTTGTTATAATTACAGACAGCGACAGCGCCGGTTTTTTAATAAGAAATCATATAAAAAATATTGTAAAAAGCAAAAACCTTATAAACGTATATATTCCCGAGATTCTCGGAAAAGAAAAAAGAAAAAAAGCCTTTTCAAAAGAAGGCCTTTTAGGTGTTGAAGGAATTGAAGAAGATATTATAATAAAATCTTTTGAAAAATACGGAGTTTTAGGAGAGAAGACCTTTCTAAAAAAAGAACTTGTTACAAAAGCGGATTTATTTTCCGACGGTTTATCAGGAAATAAAAACAGCTCGGAAAAAAGGAAAATAATATACAAAAAATTATCTATTCCTCAATACATAAGCACGAATTCATTTTTAGATATAATAAACTCAACTATGACAAAAGAAGAATATAAAAAAATGATAAAAGACTTGACAAAACAAAAATAAAACAATATTATATACAAGGTCTTTATAAAGGCTAAAAAATTTTGCATTTTGGGAAGAATGCAATGGGGGTTAAATATGAATATTCAAAAAAACTATGATGTCGCTGTTATCGGAGGCGGCATAGGTGGAATTATGACCGCTTACAGACTTTATAATTCCAATCCTAACCTTAACATTATACTTTTTGAAAAAGGTCCTGATTTGTCAAAAAGATCATGTCCTATAGTTTCCGGTAAAGCAAAAAAATGCGTGCTTTGCAAAAACTGTGCTATTATGGAAGGCATGGCGGGAGCAGGCGCTTTTTCCGACGGAAAATATGTTATTTCAACCGAATACGGAGGATGGCTCTGCGAATTTTTAAAAGACGAAGAAGTTATAAATTATATTGAACAGGCAGACGATATTCTTGTAAAATTCGGCGCTACAAAAGAAAGATACACTCCTGACAATGAGCTTAAAAAGCTTTGTTTACAACATGATCTTCACATGCAGCAGGCTCAGCTTAAACATCTTGGAACAGATTCAAACTTTGATACAATGGTTAAACTTGTAGAAAGTTTAAAAGACAAAGTTACTATTCTTACAGAAACCACGGTTACCGATGTAGATAAAACTTCTCATATCTTGTATTTTGAAAACAAAGACGGTGCATCTCAGATAAAAGCTGATAAAATTGTTTTCGCTGTAGGACGTGTTGGAAGCAACTTCTTTTCCGACTGGTGCGAAAAAAACGATATTCCTCTTGAGAATAATCAAGTTGATATAGGCGTAAGAGTTGAACTTCCTTCAATGGTATGGGAAGATTTTTCAAAAAAAATCTATGAACCTAAAATATGGTACCGTTCAAAAGCATACGGAGATACAACAAGAATGTTCTGCTTTAACGAAAGAGGAAACGTAGTTTTGGAAAATACAAAAGGCGTTTTAACTGTTAACGGGCATTCCTACCGTGAAGAAGAAAGAAAGACCAAAAATTCCAATTTTGCTCTTTTAACCACTATAAGATTTACTCAGCCTTTTAAAAAACCTATTGAATATGCAAGATATGTAGCCTCTTTGGCAAATCTTATTTCGGGAGGAAGTGTAATTGTGCAAAGATTTGGTGATTTGATTGAAGGAAGAAGAACCGATGACCACCGTCTTTCCCAATCCACCACAAAACCTACTCTTTCCGCGGTTGCCGGAGATTTATCCTTATGTATGCCCAAACGACAGCTCGACAATATAATTGAAACTCTTTATGCCCTTGATAAAATCGCTCCCGGTACGGCAAATCATGATACACTGCTTTACGGCGTGGAATGTAAATATTATTCCGCAAGACCGGATACGAACGATTTTGAATTAAAAGACTGCAAAAATATTTATGCTATCGGCGATGGCGCCGGATTTACCCGTTCTTTATCTCAGGCTGCAGCTCATGGTCTTTACATTGCCGATAAGATTTTAAAAGAAAAAATATAAAAAAATCCCTCTGAAAATTTTCAGAGGGATTTATAATATTTATTTTGAAAACATATAAATAAACAAATACGGTATCAGCCATACAAGCTGAAATACAAGTATATGAACAGGTGTTGCTGCGGTAACGCCGTTTGCAAAAACCACAGCTAAAAATATCAAAAGAGAAATTATAAGAGTAAGCGCTTTTATTAAAACACCCGCCGACATTACCGTACTTATTTTTGGAATTTTACAAACCGCAAAAGCAATTCCTTTATTTCCTGTAATGGAAACAATATCTGCTTTTACCCTGTCGGCTGGTTTTGTCATTGCTTCAAAATCCGGTATAAAAGTCTTATCTATAACGCATACAAGTGATCCGTCTATAACAAATAACTCTCTTATTAAATCTTCCGTAAGGTTATAATCCATAGTATAAAGAATAATATCAAGTCTTTCTTTGCATATTTCTCTGAACATTTCGAAAGTTGATCTTGTAACTTTATAATTGGTTTCAAAGCTGGCAACAAGCTTTCCTCCTATAGATACATAAGAAACTTTTTTTGAAACAGGAAGATTATCTTCTCTTAAATCAGAAGGAATATTTACTCCATAGCTTGAAACATACGCTCTTGTACCGCACAAAATGCGTTCTCCTTCTATATATCCCATTATTCCTTGTCCCTTGTCAAAAGAATAGTCTTCTACATCCATAAGTATATTTTTGTTGTTCTCAAGTATCTTCATAAATACATTAGATACTTCAGAATTTGTTTTATTTAAAAGAGAAGCTATTTTTGTAATATATTCGTCAATTTTTGTAGGTTCATAAAATTTTAAAGCGCTGATTGTTATATCCTTTGTTCTGAATAAATCTTTATCCGACAAAGTCACTGCTCCTATGTATTTATATTTTTTTATACTTCCGTAACCTATTAATGTAGCTCCTCTTTTTCGCAATATTTTAGTTATTTTTGAAACCGGAAGCCAATATGACAAAGTAGAGGCCAGCGGCGCGCATACACAAAAGCCCAAAGATAAATTTATAAAAAGCTGATATAAATCGGATTTATCAAGAATCATTTTTACAATACATACTATAATTGGAACAAAAAATGAAAAATAATGTATCGGTTTTATTTTCCTTTCAATATTTTCAAGCGAATAAGACCTTGCAAGAAAATCAGATATAAATTTTGTATTAACCCCGATACAGGCT
>CAKTDK010000184.1 GCA_934541205.1 uncultured Eubacteriales bacterium | reverse complement strand
CTCTTATTATTGCAACCTATTTGTTAAGCAATATTTTGAGTAAATCTTTTGAAACATTATCAATCTTTTTACTTTTTAATATTTCATCATATTTGAATTCCAGCATATCCATAACAGTACTTGTTGAAATATTATCTTTGTCTAACTCTACAAGCATCTTACTTATTTCTTTAGCATCTCTATAGGGCAAATCTAAATCAATTAAAATCTTAAGAAGCAAATCATTATCGCAGCAATATATTCTTAAACGATGTAAAAAAATTGATTCAATAACTGCTATTTTATCTTTTAGATTGTTTTTATTTTCTAAATATTCCTTAGAAAATATAAAATCAAAATATCTTACCATTCTTGTAAGATCATATTTAATATAACTAAATGCCAAATCGAATAAATAGTCTATAAAAAGATTTAGCGTTGCTTCATCCATATCCGCTTGATGCTCTTTTATTTCCTTTTGGATCCTCTGATATATACTTTCAGGTTTTAAATTTAAAAGTTTACTTACACATACAACCCCTTTTATTCTTTTTTTCTTCGGTAAATTATTATTTATTTCAACAAGCATATACTGCCTTGTATATTTAATAATTTTTACAAAAGATTCGATAATATCATTTTTTATTAAATACTTTTCTTTCTCTTCAGCTTTTATATACTTGTCAGCTTTTAATAATATACTATCAAGATTATCAAATAATTGAATAAATTCTCTTATAACGAATCCATCTGTATTTTTCAAATCTTCTAATGTTTTTCCATATCTTGCTAATATTTCAATTAATCTATTATATAAATCCAGATTATCCTCATCTAAATCATCTATCGATTTATTTAAATAAACGGCTTCCTCTAAATCTGTAATATCATTTGTTTCGGCAACAATGGTAATCTCCTCGTATTTATCATTTCCTATCAAATATTTTTGTAAATCTTTATCAAACAAATAAACGAGACCCTTCTGAAATGAATTAAGTCTTCCCACTCGTCCTATTAAATTATTAAGTTTAAATGCACTTAAATTATTAGAATCATATACTATCAATTCACTTGTTGGTGTATTTATCCCTTCCAATAGAGTCGAGGTACAAAGTATTGTATATATATCATTAGAATTATATAAATTTTCAATATATTTTCTCATAAATCCCGGCAACTTTCCGTGATGAATACCTATTCCCTTTTTTAGTAATTCAGACGGAAGCCATTTTTCTGTTATATATTTATCACACCAGTTCGTTAGGCTATTGCTTTCATCCTCTAATTCCACATTTACCAACATTTTAACGCAAAACTCATATATAGAATGAGGATCATTAAAATAAATCAATTTAGCATTATCATTGTCTATTTCATCATATACGAATTCGTCTTTTTCTTCCATAAAAATTATTTTTGTATATACTGGTGAATAATCGGTAATATACTTTGTTATATTCTCCATTAATTGTGTTCTTTCAAATGCTATATCTTTTATAAATGGCCCTAACAATAAAACCTGTTTTGAGCGATTTACCAGTTCAAAATAACCTCTGTTCAAACTAATGATTCGCTTATCATCGTTTCTGGAATTTTCCCTTTGATTCGTCCGTTGCAATTTATATATTTCATCAAAAACAAGCAAATCAACAGAAGACATCTTACTCAAGAGTTCTACATCCGCTCGCTCTGGAACAATAATAATAATGTTTCTATCATTTATATTTTCATATCCATTTTGCACTATATTATAATAGTCCCCAAAATTTTTTCGTATTTTAGAAAATAATTCATTCATCAATGCTAAGGTCGGAACAACAAAAACTATATTATTACATTTTTTTCTACTTATATATTCTAATGCAACAAATGTTTTTCCAAAACTTGTAGGTGCACTTATAAGTAAATTTTCACCTTTTAATAAATAATTAAGGCACTCTATCTGTTGAGGATGCATTACTACATTGTTGTCATAAAGCGAACGGCAAAAGCTATTATATAAACTTAATCTTATATTCTGTTTTTTTATATACATATTTAATCCTAATGCTTGTAAACTTGTATCATCTAGATTGTTTTGCTCATCATAATAACATTTTAGATAATTTTCCCTCATAATCTCAATATCGCCGTCTCGCCGTTCTATTTTATTTATCATAGTCATCTACTCCTTTTGCAATACATTTCTTTAGATTTTCCTTATCAAATATAGGAAAGGAAGCAATTATAAATGTCAATTTATTAATTTTTTTACTGAATTTTTTCTTTGCTTTGTCAAGTTTTGCAATAATTATATCATTATCTATTTCAACTCCATGCAACAAAAAAATAAGAATTCTACATTCATATTCATTTATATTATCCCTCCGAATTATGTGTCCATATCCATTTTTCATATCTTTCTGATGCACCAACATAAAATCTTTATCTATCTTTATTCTATCTATACAATGTTCCATACTACTCAATGCTTGTGAAATTCCCAAATCTAAATCAACCGTAAACTTGGCTTCTCCGAAATATAATATTTTATTTATGTCATCACAAAATACTCCATCACTACCGTGAGCATTTGTATTCGGTGCAGTTATCAGTTCTACCTTCGAAATGACCAATTTATTGCATAACAAATTCTCGGCCACTGCATAAAACAGTATTTCGCCAAATACACCAAAGCAATAATCCGAGCATAATTTTGATTGTATTTTCAATTTTGCTTTTTCTAAATCCATTCCGCTATAGTTTGATATTTTTAATCCACATAATTGAGTTACTTTTTCAAGTTCTTTATATGACTGTGCATTTTCCACTGACAAATAGTTTTCACTCTTTTGCTTATACTCTTCAAAAAAGGTTTCTGGATGTTTAATAATGACTTCTAAAGCACTTTTTACTCCCTCAAAATTCTCATTTGTTAGTTCTTCCAAATAAGTATCTGAATCAAAATTATTTGTAGCAAAATAATATAAATTATTAGGGAGCAATATAATATCAGTCAACTCTTTATGCCATTTATCCAAATCGCTAATTAACATTGACATTGAAATTTTTTCACGTCCAATAATTTGGATATTATCCTTATCGTACTTTAATTCATATAACTCTATATTGTTTTGCATATTTTTCTCCATTTTTATAATTTTATCAGACCAGCTAATAGCATCTCTTTATCCGTATTTTCTAATCCAACGCTTTTCTTTACTTAAATTTAATTTTTCGCCACATCTAAACATCTATCTATGTCTAACAGGCAATCTCGGAAATAATTGTCTCCATCCTCATCCGTTATCCGGAATTCTTTTTGCAGGTATTTCAATGCCCGCATACCATAGACATCCGTGAAATTCTGTTCAAACAGCAGCTCCAGCGGTGAAGAGTCCGCATGCTCTCCTCTTTCTGAAATCTTTTTGGTAGAGTGCAACACTTCCTGTCGGTTTTTCTGCAGGCATTTTTCTATCGTTTCCGGATCATATCCCAGGAATCGAAACAATCTTCGGTATGTTTTCATATAGTGATTCTGTTTATCTGTGATCAGTGTATACGGAAAAATCTGCTCGCCTTCCCGGCAGGAGCAGATTTCATCATCAATAATGACCATGTCCAC
>CAKTDK010000183.1 GCA_934541205.1 uncultured Eubacteriales bacterium | reverse complement strand
ATTATTCCTCCCAAGTATAAAAATTTCAATGTATTTTTATATGATAGCAGATTTATTTTCTTTTTTCAACTTAGATAATAAATAAATATTTATCCGCCTTTTTTATTTATGCCATATAAAATGCCGATAACAGCTAATCTGTTATCGGCTAAACTTATATAAGCTCTTCTATTCCGCTGAGAAGCTCTTTGTTTTTCATTATAAAATCATGATAATATCCTGTTCCGTAAGCAACGCATCTCATAGGCTCCGGTGCATAAATAACATCTATATCCAGCCTGTCCTTTATAAGAGAGTCAAGGCCTCTTATAAGACTTGCGCCTCCCGAAAGAGTTATACCGTTATCCCTTATATCTCCCGACATCTCAGGAGGAGTTATCTCCAAAACACCGTTTATACATTTTAAAATTTCCTCACCGCAGTCTTCCAGCGCTTCACATATATCATAAGTGGAAATTTCAACTGTTTTCGGAAGCCCGTCAAGTCCGTCTCTACCTCCTATTTTCATCGTCATATTTTCAAGAGGCTTTTTATATATTCCGCCTATTTGTATTTTTAAATTTTCAGCGCTTTTTTGACCTATGTGAAGATTATATTTCTTTCTAATATATTTTATTATTTCACTGTCAAATCTGTTGCCTGCTATATTTATGGAATCTGAAGTAACGACTCCTCCCAAAGAAATAACCGCAAAATCAGACGTTCCTCCTCCCATATCAAATATAGCGCTTCCAAAAGGCTCATCAATAGGAAGATTAGCCCCTATTGCTGCCGCCATAGGCTCTTCAAGAATGAAAACTTTTTTAGCTCCTGTTCCTTTTGCGGCATCTCTTACCGCCCTTCTTTCCATCTCGGTGGAGTTACAAGGTACGCAGGCAACAACAGTACTTCTTAAAAGCTGTCCTTTAAAAGCCCTTTTAAGAAATATTTTAAGCATTTCTTTTGTAACATCATAATTATATATAACGCCGTTTCTCAAAGGCTTTTCCGCAACAACTCCCAAAGGTTCCCTTCCAAAAATTGCTTCAGCCTCTTTGCCCGCCGCAATTACTTCTCCGGTATCTTCCCTGTAAGCTACAATAGACGGTTCTTCAAGTACTATTCCTTTATCTTTTGAAAATATTACAACCGACGAAGTTCCAAGGTCTATTCCCATTATTTGTCCTATCAAAACTATTCCTCCTTATTGTGGTTTGTTGCCGCGAGAGTTGAACAATATACCGAATCTGCTCCGCTTTTTAAAAGCACTTTTGAACATTCGTTCAAAGTAGAGCCTGTTGTAATTACATCGTCAACAAGCAATATCCTAAACCCTTTTATATTATATTTATTATTTACAGTAAAAGAATTTTTTAAATTTTTCATTCTTTCATTTTGATTAAGCTCATGCTGCCCTATCGTGTCTTTTATTTTTATAATCAAATCTTCACAAAAGTCAATACTAAGTTCTTTTGAAATCTTTTCTGCAAGCAAAGCCGATTGATTAAATCCTCTTTTTCTCAGTTTTTTTCTATAAAGAGGAACGCATGTGATTAAATCAAATTCTACGCCGACATAAGATTTTTTAATTTTACTTATAAGGATTTTTGAAAATTCATTTAATTTTCTGTTATCAGGAAAACGCAATTTAAAGTTAATAATTCCTTTTGCACCGGCATTTTCATAATAAAAGCAGGAAATATTTCTCAAAAAACAATACTTTAAATTTCCGCAGGAACAGTTTTCAATATCTCTTCCGCATACACTACAGGTTTCATTTTTAATAAATTTCACCTTATTCCGACAATTCTCACACTCTGTTTCACCGTATTTTACAATTTCATCACACCATATACATCTGTGAGGGAAAATAAGCCATTTTAATCTATTAAACATTTTCAAAAGATAATGTCTCCAAAAAGCTTTCAAGTCCCGTGTACCTCTTTATATTCTTATTATTATCTACCATATTTTTAACAAGCTGTTCATTGCCGATAATTATTACGTTTTCTTTTGCCCTTGTAATTGCGGTATAAAGCAAATTTCTGTAAAACAGTATAGACGGTCCTCTCAAAATAGGAATAACAACACAAGGAAATTCACTTCCCTGACTTTTATGAACCGTTATTGCATATGCATGTTCTATTTCTTCAAAACTTTCAAATTCATAAAAAGCAGTCTTATCATCATATCTTACTGAAAACTGTCTTGCGTTGAAATTTATTTCCAAAATAATTCCTATATCTCCGTTATATATTCCTTTTCCGTCTTCTCCAGTATCTTTTTTCCATATTATATCATAATTATTCTTAATTTGCATAACTTTATCTCCTTCACGGAAAATAATGTCACGAAATTCTTTTTCTTTTTTATCTTGGTTTTTAGGATTAAGGACATTCTGAAGCACTCTGTTCAGATTATAAGTTCCCGTCAAAGATTTTTTTGAAGGACATATAACCTGTATATCATCAAATTTATTATAATTATATGTTTTTGTCAATCTTTCACTGCAAAGCGAAGCAACGATTTGACATAACCTTTCATCATCTAAACATTTCATAAAGAAAAAATCACTTTTTTTATCTTTTAAATCAGGATATTCTCCCTTTAATATCCGGTGAGCATTTAAAACTATTTTGCTTTCTTCAGATTGTCTGTATATTTTATCTAAAACAACTGTTTCTATAACGCCGCTTTCAACAATATCACGAAATACATTACCGGCTCCCACAGAAGGAAGCTGATTTGAATCTCCTACCATAAAAAGTCTGGCTCTTTGCGGAAGCGCTTTCAAAAGAGCCTCAAAAAGATAAATATCCATCATAGAAAATTCATCTACAATCAAAACATCACAGTCAAGAGGGTTTTGCTCGTTTCTTGCAAAACTTGTCAGATTTTCATCTTCATTATAATCCATTTCCAAAAGCTTATGAACCGTCTTTGAATCTTCACCTGTAATCTCGGTCATTCTTTTGGCGGCTCTTCCTGTCGGAGCAGCCAAAAGAATTTTCATATCAAGTTTTTTATAAAGACTTATAATACCGTTTAATACAGTTGTTTTTCCGGTTCCGGGACCTCCCGTTAAAACAAACGCTTTATTTATATAAGCATTTTTTATAGCTGTTTTTTGACTTTCGGAATATGAAATATTATCTTCTTTTTCGATATCATAAATAAGTTCATCTATTTCATCTATTATACCGTAATTTGAAGATTTCATTTCAATAAGTTTTTTTGCAATATAACTTTCGGTATAAAAAACCTTTGCTATATAAACGCTTTCATCACTGTATTTTGTAAAAGTACAATATATTTCATAATCTTTTATAAGTTTATCAAATGCGTCTTCAAAAAGTATTTCATCAATTTCTAACATATCTTTTACAATAACAAAAAGTTTATTTTTAGGCACAAAAGTATGACCGTTTAAAATATTATGAGATAGAACATATTTTATAGCCGCCATAACACGGAACTTTTCGTCACCTTCAAAATCCATATCCAACGCTATTTCATCACAAGTCTTAAAATTTATTGAAAAATTGTTATCGCATAAAATATACGGATTCATTTTTATCAAGTCTATTGCTCCCGGCCCTAATTTTTTATATATTTTCATAAC
>CAKTDK010000182.1 GCA_934541205.1 uncultured Eubacteriales bacterium | reverse complement strand
GAAATTTCCTTTCATAAAATCTTCTGGATTTTCCGGTCTGTTAACTCCTGCTAAATTAAATACAAAATCGGCTTTTTTACAGTATATATCAAGAAGTTTTTTATCAGTATCTACATCATAAAGATATATTTCATCTATTTTTAAATCAGGATGAGTGTGATCTTTTCCCTCTTTAATATTTTTCAAAGCTTCCGAAAGATTTTTTCCTACAAATCCTTTGGCTCCGGTTATCAGTATATTCATATAAACATCTGTTCCCTTCCGAATAAACGATTATTTTTTCAATTCATCCTGAATGTACTGCAAAGATAAAAGCTTTTCTTTTACCTCAGCTACATTTAAAAGCTTAGTATTATTAGAGTTAAATTCAGTAAGCGTATTTCTTTCAACATCTCCGTGTTTAAAATATTTATCGTAATTAAGCCCTCTTTTATCATTAGGAACTCTATAAAAATCTCCCAAGTCAACTGCATTTGCGCATTCTTCATTTGTTAAAAGAGTTTCGTACATTTTTTCTCCGTGACGAATACCTATTACTTTAATATTTTCTTTATCTCCTCCAAAAAGCTCGCATACAGCTTCTGCCTGAGTTTTGATTGTACAAGCCGGAGCTTTCTGAACAAGAATATCTCCTGACTGTCCATGTTCAAAAGCAAAAAGCACAAGCTCAACAGCTTCTTCCAAGCTCATTATAAATCTTGTCATCGAAGCATCGGTAATTGTAATCGGCTGGTTATTTCTTATCTGTTCTATCCAAAGAGGAATTACAGAGCCTCTTGAACACATAACATTTCCGTAGCGGGTACAGCAAATTTTTGTTTTTTCGGGACTTACCGTACGTGATTTTGCAACAATAACCTTTTCCATCATAGCCTTGGAAGTTCCCATAGCATTTACAGGATAAGCCGCTTTATCCGTAGACAGACATATTACATTTTTTACTCCTGCTTCAATAGCCGCAGTTAACACGTTTTCCGTTCCCATAACATTTGTTTTCACTGCTTCAATAGGAAAAAATTCGCATGAAGGAACTTGTTTTAATGCCGCCGCGTGAAATACAAAATCCACACCGTACATTGCGTTTTTCACTGAATGTAAATCTCGTATATCTCCTATAAAAAATTTAATTTTATCAGATACTTCCGGCATTTTCGCCTGAAATTCATGACGCATATCGTCCTGTTTTTTTTCATCTCTTGAAAAAATTCGGATTTCTCCTATATCGGTAGACAAAAACCGATTTAATACGGCATTGCCGAAACTTCCCGTACCGCCATTAATAAGTAAAGTTTTATTCTGAAAAAGCGACATATCATTACCTCCGTTAAAATAGTTTGTAATGCTGCATTTTGATTAGTTATAAACTCTTTTAAAATATAACCGATAATTATTCCAACTTAAAAACAATCTTAAATAAAAATAACATATAATTTTATATTACCCGGTTATAAGAAAAACAACCGTCAATCTTTTTACTTTTTATTATTGCTATTAAATTTATCTTTTATTTCAGTAGTAGAGATTCCATGAGTATATGGTAAATATTCAATAGAAACTCCTAAAGGCGCAAACTGTTCCTCCGTTTTTTTATAACGTTCGGAGCCTTTCCAATCATCTCCGGAAAAAAGCACGTCAAAACCAAATTTTTCTAAAGCGAGCATTTTATTATTAGTAGTTTCAATATCTATTAAAACAGCGTCATCCACACATTTTAGCGCTTTTATAATTCTTAATCTGTCATTTTCATTTATAATCGGAGTCTTTTTCTTTATATTTAATACATAATCATCATTACACACTCCAACTATCATATAATCGCAATATTCTTTACATTTTTCCAATAAGTTTAAATGCCCTACATGAAATAAATCAAAAACACCCGCAGTAAATCCGATTTTATATTTTTTCATTTTTTCCTCCTGACTTAAACCTTGATTTTATAAGATTTAAAATAAAATTAAACTCTTTATTTTTTGTTAAAACAGACAATAATATATAAATTAAACCGCCGAAAACAATTTGAATAACTAATAATATAAAATTATTCACATGTATTACTTTTCCTATAATTATAATCCCTAAAGCCATTACAAGAGACATAATTATAGGAGACATTAAATCATTTAATTGTTCTTTTAATGTATAATTAAGCAATTTTTTATTTGGAAAAGCATTAAAAGGTACAAAACATACAGAAGTGATAACCATTCCTATTACAATGGCTTTTACACTGATCCAAGTAGTTATAAGAAGTATAGAAAGCTCTATTAATTTCTTTACAACTTCTAATTTCATATATATGCTTCCTTGTCCTAAAGCCTTTATTGCCTGCATATTTGCGCTGTTTGCCGCATAAAAAAGATAATTTATGCAAATAAGCTGCAAATAGGGAACGCAAGGCAGCCATTTATCTGTAAGCAATAACGATATAAACGGCTTTGCAACAATAGCAAACCCTATAAGCAAAGGCGACATAAAATATGAACTGAAACGAATAGAGTTTTTCATAGTTGCTTTTACTTTTTCCCTGTCATTTTGATCATTTGACATTTTAGGAAACAAAACGGCTGATATAGAAACATTTATATTAGCAACAAGCATATTCGGAAACTGCGCTCCTTTGTTATAAAAAGCAAGATCTGCAGAAGAATATTTTTTTCCGATAATTAATGCTCTGAGTTCTTGATATCCTGTCATTAAGAGGTTTGTCCCAAGCACTTTTCCTCCAAAGCCTATAATTCCTTTAAGTCTGGAATATGAAAATTTAAATAACGGTTTTTTTCTTATGGATATAGCAAGAACTATTGTATCCACGGTAGTGTTGGTAAGATACTGTGCAACAAGGGCCCAAACGCCAAATCCGGAAATAGCCATACCTATGCCTACAATCGCTGACAAAACCGTTCCGAATAATGTTGCATAAAAAAACTTTCTGAACATCATGTTTTTAGAAACATAAGCTTGCTGTACCGAATTTATTCCCGTCAAAATAATTCTTAATCCAAGCACACGAAATACCAGAGTTAATTCCTCGTATTCTTTACCAAAAAAGTCGGAAATTAATGGTGCGCTGAAAAAAAGAATTAAATACAATACAACAGAAAAACCGATATTAAAATATAAAACCGACGAAAAATCAAGTTTATCCGCATTCTTTTTTTGAATAAGAGCGCTTCCAAAACCATCACTTACAAAAACATTTGCAAACGTTATGAAAATCATAACAAGTGAAATTACTCCGTAATGAGCAGGATCCAATATTCTCGCAAGTATGATAGAAACAATCGTTGTAACAAGCTGTGCTGCTATTCTTTCCGCAAATTTCCAAGATAAATTACCAAGTAAGCTGTTTTTTTTACTCATAATATGCTCCCTAATTAAAACAATTATACTGTTTCATCTTTTACAAAAACTAATAAGCTATGATTTGATACCCTTTCTTCAACCGGAGGAAGCTGCATATAATCATTATAAAAAACTCTTAAATATTCATCATATTGCTTAGGAATAAAATATTCTTTATTTTCAAATTGCATTTGTACTCCGTTAGAAAAAATAGACTTATTAAGTGCCTGTTTTCTTCTGTTAGTTACTGCAAAAGACATTGTTCCTATTC
>CAKTDK010000181.1 GCA_934541205.1 uncultured Eubacteriales bacterium | reverse complement strand
GCTGACGGAGGTTATAAGCATATCGAAAAATTAAATATAAAACCCGATTTGGTTATAGGCGATTTTGATTCTTTTGACAGAGAAAAAGTAGATTGCAGTGAAATTATAAAATTAATTCCCGAAAAAGATGATACAGATACTTTTTTTGCTGTCAGAGAGGTGTTAAGGCGCGGATTTAAAGATATTATTATATCAGGAGCAATAGGAAACAGATTTGATCATACTTTTGCCAATATTCAAACGTTGTTATATATAAAAAACAACGGCGGAAACGGAATTTTAATAAATGAAAAAAATAAAATGTTCATTTTAGAAAATGAATCTTTTGAAGTTTTTAAAGAATCAAAATATGTTTCTGTATTTTCTTTATTGCCGGTATCTTACGGAATTACTCTTGAGGGAATGAAATATCCTCTTAATAATTATGATTTAAAAAATGACTGCATAATAGGCACAAGCAATGAGATATTATCTGAAAAAGGGAAAATAACAGTAAAAAACGGCTGTTTATTAATTATTTTTTCAAATGATTAACACTTTTTTATTTTTTACATAGTATAAAGTAAAACCGCTTATGTGAGGAATAAATATGTGTGTATTTCGGAGAATACTTGGCGTGCTCCTTATACTTATGGGGTTAATGCTTTTGGGAACTTTTATTTTTCCCATAGAGTTTATTGTTCTTGTACTGGCGGTTTTGATAGTTTTTGTAGGTTGTGTTCTTTTGAGAGGATGACTTTTTAAGGAGGAATTTTTATGAAAATCGTTGTACTTAAACCACCGGCTTTTATGCGAGCAATACTTATAAGGATGTTTAAAGTAAATAAAAATTAAAAAAATAACTGTGAATTTTTCACAGTTATTTTTTTTATTAGAATATTTTTGTTGTTTGTACAATATATATTGTACAGAAAAGAAAAAAGGAGCGATACAAATGGGCTTAAATTTTGAAAGGGAAACCATCGAAACATCCGAGCAGGTTTACGAAGGGTTTTGTCAGGAAAATATAGAAGATGAAATTGTTTTGCCGGATTATTGTCCGGAGATATTTAAAATCTGCAAAACAAATGCTCGCGTATATGTGACAGAAAGTAAGATATCGGGAAAACAATGTATAATTACGGGAAAGATTACTTTTACCGTATTATATTCATCCTCTATTGCAAACAGGATACAGTCATATATTCATCAAACAGAATTCAGTCATACTTTTATGATGGATGAAGAATGCCAGAATCCTCAGATAAGGGCAAAAGTAGTTCCGGAATATGTAAATTCAAAAGCGTCAAGCAGAAAGAAAATTTCTTTTAAATCAATTATTTCTATTGCAGTTAAAGTATGCTGTAAAAAGAGTAATGAAAGTCTTAAATGCTGTGACGAAAAGAAAATATGCCAGAATAAAAAGACAATAAAATCAACTGATACAATAGCATTTTGTGAAAAAAATGTTACTATATCGGATGAGATTTATATTGATAAGCATTTTCCCGGAATAAGTGAAATAGTTATGACAAAAGGGCTGTTGAAAATAAATGATAAAAAAATACTTCAGAATAAAATTGTTATAAAAGGAAATATAGAATTAAATATTTTATATAATTCTTCAGATAATGACGATATAACGGTATATAAATGCGATATGCCCTGCGGACAGATAATTGATATAGACGGGGCAAGCGAGGAGCTCGAAAGCCTTGTGGAAGGGGATATAAATGATATATCTTTTGAGCTTTATGACGATGAAACAGGAGAAACGAGAATTGTAAAAGCGGATGTCAATTTAAATATTAAATGTGAAATAATGAAAAACCGCGATATGGAAGTGCTTTGTGATGTATTTGCTTATGACTGTGAGCTTGACTGCAAGTATAAAAAAATACAAAATGAATATATACACAGTAAAATAAATGATATAAAAAGCGTGCAGAGCGAAATTACCTTTGATAATAAAATAGATAAAATATCTTATATATACGGTGAAAGTAAAATTGAAAAGGTAAAAATTGAAAATGACAATATAATTATAAATGCTTCTGTAGAAACTACTGTGATTTATGTAACAATAGAAAATTCTGTTGAAGTACAGACAAAAAATATTCCTTTTGAGTATACTTGTAAAGCGGAAAATGCAGAAAATCTTTTAAGACTTCGAGCAAATTCAAAAATATTAAATACCTCATTTTCTATTTTATCGGATAATAAAATTAATTGTACAATAGATGTAGGAATAGACGGATATATTTATTGCGGCAATAAATATAAGGTATTAAGTGAAGCTGAAATTTCTTCCGACAAACCCGAAATTGAAAAACATTCAATGATTTTATATTTTGCAGTAAAAAATGAAAGTGTTTGGGAGATAGCCAAAAAATTTAAAGCAAATAAAGAAAACATCATTGCGTATAATAAGCTTTCGGGAGACAGAATTGAAGCTGATAATATGATAATTATTCCTGTAAATTAAGGAGGAAAAGAAATTATGGAAGGGTATGAAATATACAAAGATATAGCTAAAAGAACACAGGGCGATATTTATATAGGAGTAGTAGGTCCTGTGAGAACAGGAAAATCTACATTTATAAAAAAATTTATGGAAACTTTAGTAATTCCCAATATCGATAACGGCCCTATAAAAGAAAGAGCAATAGATGAGCTTCCCCAAAGTGCTGTCGGAAGAACTATAATGACAACAGAACCTAAATTTATACCTAATGAAGCGGTTGAAATAACAAATGACGACAACACAAAATTCAGAGTAAGGCTTATTGACTGCGTAGGATATATAGTTCCGTCAGCACTTGGATATATTGAAGAAGATGTGCCGAGAATGGTAAATACTCCGTGGTTTGATAAACAGATACCTTTTAACATGGCAGCAGAAATAGGAACAAAAAAGGTTATAGAAGAACATTCTACTATAGGACTTGTAATAACTACCGACGGTTCAATAGGCGAAATAGACAGAAATGATTATATTGAATCGGAAGACAGGGTAATTTCAGAATTAAAGGAAATAAATAAACCTTTTATAGTTCTTATAAACTGCGTGAACCCAAATTCATTATCCGCCAAAAAAGCTAAGGAAGAAATTGAACTGAAGCATAATGTAACGGCGGTATGTGTGAATTGTTTATCTTTAACAAAAGATGATATTTCAAAAATAATAAAAATGGTTTTGGTTGAATTTCCTATTAAGGAAATAGATATTGACGTTCCTTCATGGATAGAAAACCTTGAAATTGATCATTGGCTGAAAAAGTCAATTATGGACAGCGTTTATAAGACAATGAAGGGAATAAAAAAGGTAGGGGAAATAAAAAAATGTGTAAATCAGATATGTGAAAATGAGTATATAAAAGAAATTGCAAAATCTGAAACAAATTTAGGAAACGGTATATGCAAAATAGAAATAAATCCGAAAGAAGATTTGTTTTATAAAGTTATATGTGAACTTACAGGACTTGAAATATGCAGCGATGGAGATCTTGTAAATGTATTGAAGGATTTTGCAAAAATAAAAGAAAAATACGATAAAATTGAAGATGCATTGGAACAGGTAATGAATACCGGATACGGTATCGTTAATCCTACTATAGATGAGCTTAAGCTTGAAGAACCGGAAATTGTAAAGCAAGGCGGAAAATACGGAATAAAATTAAAAGCTTCCGCGCCTTCAATACATATGATAATGAGCAATATAG
>CAKTDK010000180.1 GCA_934541205.1 uncultured Eubacteriales bacterium | reverse complement strand
TACACGTTGCCGACTACCAATCAAACAAACTCGTATCTATACCCGATAGAAAGTTCTATCTATAAATATTTTACTATAGGTACAGCTTTCTGTCAAATTATAAATTTGAAAGGAAGTTTTTTTATATGCAAGTTGAAAAGATACCAATTACACAGGAAATTTTAAATGTTATAGGGTGTCCAGAAATGCCCGAAAATGTAATATACCTAATTATAGGAGATACAAAGTATATAAATACGTTATATCAAGAAGATGAAAAGGAGAATTAAAATGAATGAATTACAAATATTTAAAAATGATATGTTTGGAGAAATAAGAACAATAGAAACTGACGGAAAAATTTTATTTTGCGGAGCAGACGTGGCAAAAGCATTGGGATATAAAAAGCCAAGAAATGCAATATCTGCACATTGTAAGGGAGCCCTAAAACAGGGCATCCTTACAAGTGGAGGAAATCAAGAAATCACTTTCATCCCCGAAGGCGACTTATATCGTCTTATCGTTAACAGTAAGCTTGAAACAGCACAGAGATTTGAAAAATGGGTATTTGAAGATGTACTTCCTACAATACGCAAGCATGGGATGTATGCAACAGATGAATTATTGAATAATCCTGACTTTGCAATAGAAGTTTTTCGAATCTGAAAGAAGAAAGAGAAAAACGAAAAGCGTTGGAAACAGAAAATGCAAGACAAAAACAGTTAATCGGTGAATTACAGCCGAAAGTATCATATTATGATATTATACTTAATAATAAAGGGTTAGTTACGGTAACACAAATAGCTAAAGATTACGGAATGAGCGGAAACGCAATGAACGCTTTATTACATAAATTAGGCATTCAGTATAAGCAAAGCGGACAATGGCTGTTATACAGTGATTATCATGATAAAGGATATACACATTCCAAAACAATAGATATAAAACATAAAGACGGAACACCTGATACAAAAATGCAAACAAAATGGACCCAAAAAGGAAGATTATTTATATATCAGCTTTTAAAAGAAAACGGTATCATTCCTATGATAGAAAAAGATATAGCAGGATAAATTATAAACCCACTCTATTAAATTAGAGTGGGTATTATTATGCAAAAATATTTACCATCAACGGTGGTCAATTTGACCACTGTTGGAAATTCTCTATTAATAACGAGGTGAAAATATGGCGCAGGAAAAAGGTATAAGAGTATTATTTGAAGCGAAAGATGTAGGCTTAACTACAGCGTTAAGAAATGCGGAAAAACAAAGCAGAAGTTTGCAATCGGAATTAAAAAGCGTAAATTCTGCTTTGAAATTAGACCCTACAAATGTTGATTTGCTAAGGCAAAGACAAGACTTATTCTCAAAATCCATAGAACAAACCAAAGAAAAATTAAAGGCTTTAAATGATGCAAAAATTAAAGCTGATGAAGAAATGAAAAACGGTACTTCCATTAATGAAGCGCAGTACAGAAAACTTCAAAGAGAAATAACATTTACCGAAAATAATCTTAAACAGCTTGAAGAACAGCAGTATCAAAATACGGAAGCATATAAAGCTGAACAGAAAGCCATTGAAGAAAAAGCAGCAGCCGAGCAGAAAGCTATTGAGACTACAAAAAAAGCCGATGAAACTTCCAAAAAAATAACCGATACTATGAAAAAAGCTTCACAGGCTATAGGAGCAGTAACTATAGCAGTAGGAACAGCGGCAGTAAAGGCTTCCCTTGATTTTGATGATGCAATGGCTAAAGTATCTACAATAGCAGAAGAAAGCGAAGTTCCTCTTGATACCATGAAAAATCAGATATTGGAATTATCCAAAGAAACAGGAATAGCGGCGGCTGACATAGCTAATAACGTATACGATGCAATTTCGGCAGGACAAAAAACAGGTGACGCGGTAAACTTTGTTACTAATTCAACTAAACTTGCCAAAGCTGGATTTGCTGATTCAGGGCAGGCGCTTGATTTGCTGACAACGATATTAAATGCTTATGGTATGGAAGCTGAAAAGGTCGGAGAAGTAAGCGATATGCTTATTCAGACACAAGATAAAGGTAAAGTTACAGTTGGAGAGCTATCTTCTTCTATGGGTAAAGTTATACCTACTGCAAAGGCATTTAATGTTTCTTTAGACCAAGTTGCTACAGGATATACTATAATGACATCAAAAGGTATAAAAGCGGCAGAAACAACTACATATATGAATAGTATGCTTAACGAATTAGGCAAAAGCGGAACTGATGCAAGCGAGATTATAAAAGATAAAACAGGAAAGAGTTTTCAGGATTTAATGGCAGAGGGAAAATCTCTTGGAGATGTTTTAAAAATACTTGATGATAATGCAAAAAAAAATAATCAGTCTCTTGCTGATATGTTTGGGAGCGCAGAGGCAGGAAAAGCGGCATTAACATTATTAAGTGACGGTTCAGAGGCTTTCAACAGCAGTCTTGCAGAAATGAATAATTCCACAGGGGCAACACAAAAGGCTTTTGATAAACTGCAAACCCCGGCAGAAAGATTTAGGAAACAACTAAATGAACTGAAAATTAAAGCCATTGAACTGGGAGATAAATTACAGCCTGTTTTTAAGATAGTGCAGGATTTATTCGGCTTTATAATTAAAAACAGCGACAAAGTTATTAAATTGGTTGGTGCTGTCGGAATGGGATTTTTGGCATGGAATATTGTGACGATGGTACAGAGAGTTGTACAAGCAATACGAGGAATGATAACAGCAATCCAAACGGCTAAGACCGTACAAGCGGCATTTAACGCAACAATGGCAAGTTCAGGATTTGGACTTATAGCGGCGGCTATCGGAACAGTAGTGACGGCGTTGGTGTTGTTTGCTGATAAGTCGGAAATAGCTGAAGACAGTTTCAGTTCATTGGCTGATAATGTTAACAAAAATAAAAAGGCTTGGGAAGAACTAAAAAAAGCACAGGATGAAAGCATAAAATCAATTAACAATGAGTTTTCAAGAATTGAGGATTTAAAAAATCATCTTAATGATTTGGTTGATTCAAACGGTAATGTCGTAAAAAGTAAAGAAGAAGTTAAAACAATAACAGATGAAATAAACAGCATAATGCCTGATACAATAAGCTATGTTGAAGAAGAAGGCAAGGCATATATAGAAAATTATAAAGCGATTGATGATTTAATATTAAAGAAAAAAACATTAAAAATATATGAAGAAAAAGAAAAAACTTTAGATGAAACCAAAGAAAAATTACAAGAAGCTAAAATCTCACAAGCAAAATTATATAATCAGATAATAACTGAACAACAGCGTATTTATGAAGAATATATGGCGCGTTCGCAGGATAAAAGTTTAGCTGCTATGGATAGGGCTAAAAAATTAGCTGTTGATTCTACTACATGGATGACGGAACAATATA
Organism: uncultured Eubacteriales bacterium; assembly: GCA_934541205.1. GTDB lineage: Bacteria > Bacillota > Clostridia > Oscillospirales > RGIG7773 > RGIG7773. The sequence goes on along the minus strand of CAKTDK010000180.1, from coordinate 353 downwards.
ACCAAAATGAAAATTTAATAAATAGTTATACTAATGATATTGAGATGATTGAAAAAGGTCATATTGCTATCATTCAGAATGATACAGAAGGAATGAAAGCATTTGTTGAAAACAGTTCATATAATTTAAAAAAGTATGGAGAGGCAACTACCGCAGAGTTGAAAAAACAACACGAAGAAGCAAAGCAAGATTTAGAAGATAAAAAGGCAGCATATGCTATATATGGTGATGAAGCAACAGCTAAAGCAGTTGAACAAGCGGAAAAAATGGTACAAAAAACACAAGAACAGTTAGATTTGGCAATAGAAGAAGGTCCGTCTATAGGTGCTAAATGGATGGAAAAAATAAGTGAT
>CAKTDK010000179.1 GCA_934541205.1 uncultured Eubacteriales bacterium | reverse complement strand
AATTAATTCTTTTATAATGTTTAATTTATAAATGAAGATAAATTTTTTCATATATTTCTTGGGATATGCTTTTTCTGCATTGTATTTAAAAGAATTTGAAATAGATGTTAGTCTTAATAAAATTTATTATTCAATAAGTGTTTTAGTATTTAAAAGAATTTGAAATAGATGTTAGTCTTAATAAAATTTATTATTCAATAAGTGTTTTAGTATTTAAAATGAATATTGAAAAATTTATAAAATATATGATTAGAAATTTATTGTAAATAGTCTTATTTTATTTCACTTTTTCATTTTGAAGCGAATTCTAATTGCCTTGTTTTTTTGCAGCGTTATCACATTATTTAGTCGTTTTTAAGTATTGTTTTAAGTTATATACGCTTTTTTGATTGTGATATATGACTTTGTATTTTTAGTTGAAAAACGTATAATTGTCATTTATAATATAAATATATTTTATTTATATAAGTATTATAAAGTGATATCATAAGTAACAAGAACATAAAATTGTCTAATCACTTTTTCTTAATATTAATTATAAATAACTTTATTTCCAAAATAATAAAAAATTGAAACTATAAAAAATAATTAAAATATTTTTGAATACATTATAGGAATAAATTTTTAATATATTGTTTGTCATTTTGGATACTGTTTACAGGAGGAATAATTATGTCAATGAAAATAAATAATGAACTGCCTTTACCTATAGAATTAAAAAAAGAATATCCCATTTCATCAAAGCTTTCAGAAATAAAAAAAATCAGAGACCGTGAAATTCGCGAGGTATTTACCGGACAAACCGATAAATTTATTGTTATTGTAGGGCCTTGTTCCGCTGATAATGAAAATGCAGTATGCGAATATGTGAGAAAATTAGCTGCCATTAATGAAAAGGTATCGGACAAGCTGGTTTTAATTCCAAGGATTTACACCAATAAACCCCGTACTACAGGAGAAGGTTATAAAGGAATGCTGCATCAACCTGAACCGGATAAGGCGCCTGATCTTTTAAGCGGCATTGTGGCTATAAGAAAAATGCATATTAGGGCAATTGAAGAAAGTGGACTTACGGCCGCAGATGAAATGCTTTATCCTGAAAACCGAAGTTATTTGGATGATTTATTGTCATACGAAGCGATAGGAGCAAGGTCAGTGGAAAATCAACAGCATAGGCTTACAGCCAGCGGAATGGATATTCCTGTTGGAATGAAAAATCCTACCAGCGGAGATTTTTCAGTTATGCTAAATTCTGTAATTGCTGCGCAGCATTCGCATACTTTTATTTATCGGGGCTGTGACGTTACTACAGACGGAAATGATCTTGCTCATGTAATTTTGCGAGGCGGTGTAGATAAATACGGAACATGTATTCCAAATTATCATTATGAGGACATGGCAAGGCTTTTGGAAATGTATAATAAGCTGGAACTTAAAAATCCTGCCGCAATTATTGATGCAAATCATTCAAACTCTAACAAACAGTTTAAAGAGCAGATTAGAATTGTTAGCGAGGTGCTTCACAGCCGCCGCCATAATGAAGGACTGAAAAAACTTATAAAAGGCGTTATGATAGAAAGTTATTTGAAAGAAGGGTGTCAAAAAATAGACTCAAAAAGAATTTACGGAAAGTCGATTACTGATCCTTGTCTTGGCTGGAAAGATACCGAAGAATTAATTTACCGAATTGCTGATGGATGTTAAAAAATATAAACTCCTTTATAAATTGCTGTTTAAGCTTTTTATAAAGGAGCTTTTTATTTTTATCCTAACGCTATATCAAGAATCATCATAAGAGCAAAACCGACGGCAACGCCTATAGTACCAATATTACTGTGCTGACCTGACTGAGATTCGGGAATAAGTTCTTCTACAACAACATAGATCATAGCTCCTGCTGCAAATGAAAGTATATATGGAAGAACAGGGGTAATAAAAGAAGTTAGAAGTATGGTAAGAATCGCTCCTACAGGTTCTACTATTCCGGATATTACTCCGTAGGAAAATGCTTTCTTCTTAGAAATTCCTGTTCCCACAAGAGGCATAGATATTATTGCTCCCTCAGGGAAATTTTGAACGGCAATTCCGATTGCAAGAGCAAAAGCTCCCGCAGTTGAAATGACAGTATTTCCGGCAGTCATTCCGGCAAATACAACTCCTACTGCCATACCTTCCGGTATATTATGAAGAGTAACAGCAAGAACAAGCATAACAGATTTACCCAGTTTTGTTTTTTTGCCTTCCGGTTTATCGGAATCTATATGAAGGTGAGGAATAATAGTATCGAGTACAAGAAGAAAACCCATGCCAAGCAAAAATCCCGCTGCTGCCGGAATCCAGGCTATAGTATTATTTTCTTCCGCCATTTCAATAGCAGGAATTAAAAGAGACCAAACAGATGCGGCAATCATAACTCCTGAGGCAAATCCCAAAAGCATTTTTTGAAGAAAAGGCTTCATTCCGCTTTTTAAAAAGAATACCATAGATGCTCCCAAAACTGTTCCGGCAAGAGGAAGTATTAATCCTATAAAAATTTTTAATGTATCGTTCATTGTCCTTACCCATTTGGAAAATTATTGTATATATAATAACATCAAAAAACAGAAAGTTCAAGACGGCTTTTCGAAAAATTAAAGTATTTTTATATCGTATTTATTTGTGAACATATTGCGGTTATATAATTTGTACAATGTCAAAGTTAGTCACGGCTAACTATTTTATCAATCAGACAAAATTATTTATCCTCAAACAAAATTTTGGAAAAACTATTGACAGAAGAGATGTAATCATTTATACTTTAATAGGTTAGTGGATACTAACTATATTTTAAAATTTAAGGTTAGCGTATGCTAACTTATTATAGAGGAGTGTATTTATGATGCCGCTTGCACTTGCAGATATTGGAGAAGAAAATACAATAAAAAAAATTGGAGGAAATCCTGATGTTAAAAAACATCTAGAAAATTTGGGATTTGTCGTGGGAGGAAATGTAACCATTATTAATATGCTCGGAGGAAATGTGATTGTTAATATAAAAGAATCAAGAATTGCAATTAGTGAAGAAATGGCGCGAAAAATTATGGTATGATATATTTTTAAGGAGGAATTTGTAAAATGAAAACTCTTAAACAGGCTAAGGTAGGAGATACTGTTAAAATTATTAAGCTTTATGGTGAAGGGGCAGTAAAACGACGTATTATGGATATGGGACTTACAAAAGGAGTTGAAGTACATATTAGGAAGGTTGCGCCGCTAGGAGATCCTATTGAAATTACGGTAAGAGGTTATGAGCTTTCTATTCGTAAAGCGGATGCCGAAAAGATTGAGGTTGTATAAAATAAATGTTTCTGCGGGGAAATCCCCGTATTTTTAAAGATTTTAGTTAGTGCTTCCTAACTGAAATAAATTAATAATTTTTTATTTTTAGATAGTATGTTAAAAAAGGTTTATATTAAAAAGCAGTATTTAAAAATACAAATTAAAAGTAAGATTCAAAGAAAGATTGAGGTGTTAGTATGAGTTTAAAAATCGCCTTGGCAGGAAATCCAAACTGCGGTAAAACTACCTTATTTAATGCTCTTACCGGTTCCAATCAGTTTGTAGGAAACTGGCCGGGAGTTACAGTTGAAAAAAAGAGGGTAAACTTAAAAAACATGAAGATGTGGTTGTTACAGATCTTCCGGGAATTTATTCTCTTTCTCCATATACTTTGGAAGAAGTGGTTGCCCGTAACTATTTGATTTCGGAGCGTCCCGACGTTATTTTAAATATTATAGACGGAACAAACTTAGAG
>CAKTDK010000178.1 GCA_934541205.1 uncultured Eubacteriales bacterium | reverse complement strand
CAATATGTCCTACGTTGCTGACAAGAGCAAAAATAAGCTCATCTTTTGTTTTATTGTTTCCGTGAAAATAAATTTTTGAAGGGTCAAAACCCGCTTTTAAAGCAGTATAAAGCTCTCCTCCCGAAACAACATCGCACCCCAATCCTTCGCTTTGAACTATTCTGTATATTTCTTTACATGAAAATGCTTTACTTGCATATAGAGCCAACCCGTTTTTATCATAGAATTTATCTAACGCCTCTTTATACATTCTACAGTTTTTTCTAATTAGATTTTCATCCATTACATAAAGAGGAGTCTGATATTTTTCAGCAAGCATAACTGTATCGGCATTATTAAATGTCAAATTTCCTTTCTCATTAATCCCTAAATTATCATTTAAATACATTTAAACTACCCCTTATAATAAAATTCCCTATAAATTAAACACGTAATTATTTATTATTTCAAGAATTTCTTCTCTGCCCTCGCCGCTTTCACTTGAAAAAGCAACGATTTTATCTTTATCCGAAAGCTTTAAAGACTTTCTTATAACATCAATATTATCAAGCGCTTTTTTACTGCTTATTTTATCTTTTTTTGTTGCCGCAATAATAAAAGAAAATCCCATTTGCTTTAAATATTCCGCCATAATAATATCATCTTTTGTAGGATTATGTCTTATATCCATTAAAGAAACAACAAGTCTTATATCTCTGTCGCTTTGAAAATAAGAATCCATCATGGCTCCCCATTTTTTTTGCTCCTGTTTTGATCTTTGAGCATATCCGTATCCCGGCAAATCCACAAAATAAAATTTATCGTCAACATTATAAAAATTAATTGTTGCGGTTTTACCAGGTACACTGCTGACATGAGCCATTTTTTTTCTGTTTAATAGTTTATTTATAAGAGAAGATTTCCCTACGTTGGATTTTCCAGTAAATACAATATCACATAATTTGTCATTCGGATAACCTTTTTCTTCAACAGCGGACTTATAAAATACCGTATTGTGTATATTGAAATTTAAATCCATTTTCTTCTCCTTTACTGAGTTATAAAACTTCCTTTATTTTCTTTTTTCGGCAAAATAACGTTCTTTTTATCATCAGATTTTACAAACGGAGTCCTCTCAAGAGCATTTTCCAAAACCTCAGTCATGGTTTTTGCACCGATAAATTTAATATTTTCTTTTACTACGTTTGCAGCTTCTTCAATATTAGGAAGATTTTCAAAAGGAACAATAACGGTTTTTACTCCTGCTTTATATGCAGCCATTGTTTTTTCCTTAAGTCCTCCGATTTTTAAAACCCTTCCTCTCAAAGTCACTTCGCCTGTCATGGCTACATCGCTTTTTACAGGAATTTTTGTAAGTTCGGAAATAAGCGCGGTTGCCATAGTTACTCCCGCAGAAGGACCGTCTTTTGGAATTGCTCCCTCAGGTGCGTGTATATGAATATCAAGATTTTTATAAAAATCCTTATCTATTCCCATTTCTTCCGCTTTTGATCTTACGAAAGTTATCGCCTGTGTTGCAGATTCTTTCATAACATCTCCAAGGCTTCCCGTAAGAGTTATTTTTCCGCTTCCCGGCATAACGTTAACTTCAATCTCAAGCATTTCACCGCCTACGCTTGTATACGCAAGACCGTTAACAATGCCTATTTGATTTTCTTTTGATATTTTTTCTATATCGAATTTATGAGGTCCTAAAAATTCAGTTATATTGTTTTCAGTTACAGTAACTGATTTCACATCGTCTATCAATAATTTTTTAGCGCATTTTCTTATAAGAGAAGACAACTCTCTTTCAAGATTTCTTACGCCTGATTCTCTTGTATAAAAATCAATAAGTGAATTTATTGCTCCGTCGGATATCTTTACCTGTTTTTTATTAAGACCTGCTTTTTTAAGCTGTTTTAATAAAAGATGCTCTTTAGCGATATGAAATTTTTCTTCCGGCGTATATGAAGTAAGAGATATGAGCTCCATTCTGTCCAAAAGAGGTCTTGGAATATTTCCTACATCATTTGCTGTTGTAATAAACAGCACATCAGATAAATCCACCGGAAATTCAATAAAATGATCGCAGAAATCCTTATTCTGTTCAGGATCAAGAGCCTCTAAGAGAGCTGCCGAAGGGTCTCCTTTTACTCCATATCCAAGTTTGTCAATCTCGTCAAGAAGTATTACCGGATTTGAACTTTTCGAATTTTTAAGCGCTGTTATTATTCTGCCCGGCATCGCTCCTATATAAGTTTTTCTGTGTCCTCTAATTTCGGCTTCATCTGAAATTCCTCCGAGAGAAAATCTTACAAAATTTCTGTTTAAAGCCTTTGCAATAGTTTTGCCTATAGAGGTTTTTCCGACACCAGGAGGTCCTGCAAGACATATAATCTGACCTCTCATATCAGGAGCAAAATGTTTTACTGCCAAAAACTCTATTATTCTTTCCTTTACATCCTTTAATCCGTAAAAATCCTTATCCAAAATTTTTATACTTTTTTTAAGATCATCATTTTCCTTGGTTTTTTTGTTTATGGGAAGTTCAAGACAAGTATCAAGATAAGTTCTTATAACAGTTCCTTCATGAGATCCGTAGGGTAATTTTGAAAGTCTGACCGCTTCTTTTATAAGTTTCTCCTCAATCTTAGGCTCAAAGTTTTTCTTTAAAATCTTTTCCTGATATTCAAAAGCTTCTTCAGTAACATTTTCTTCGGCTCCAAGTTCGGCATTTATAGCTTTTAACTGTTCACGAAGATAATATTCTCTTTGATTTTTATCAATTGATTCTTTAACCTTTTCGGAAATGTTCTGTTCAAGATTTAAAATATCTATTTCACGGTTTAATATATTGAGAAGCTTTTCCATTCTTTTAATAACGCTTTGAGTTTCAAGAATGCTCTGCTTATCATTAAATTTAAGCGGAATATTTGTGCAAATATAATCAACTACAAAAACAGGATCAGATTCACCCATTACATTCATAATAATTTCCGACGGCATCTTCGGCATAAAAGAAGATAACTCCGAAAAAGCATCCTGAATATTTCTTAAAAGCGCCTCCGCTTTTAACTTATTATACCTGATGTCTTCTTCTATTTTTGTAATTTCGGCAAAATTAATATCTTTATTAAAATTTCCCGAAACAAGTTTAGCTTTATATAAACCTTCAACTAAAACTCTCAATCCTATTTCAGGTATTTTAAGCACCTGCTTTATTTTACATACAGTACCTATTTTATATAAATCATCAAATTTTGGATCTTCAACTCTTATATCTCTTTGAGAAATCAAAAAAATTCTTCTGTCGCTTTCCATAGAAAGCTCAACTGCATTTTTTGACTTTTCCCTTCCAACATCAAAATGAGTGGAACAATTAGGCATTATTGTAATTCCTCGTAAAGAAAGCAGAGGCATTGTTTCTATCATTAAATTTTCATTTGCTGTATTTTTTTTCATAATATATACCTCCTGGTTTCATAAAATTAATTGCTGTAAACAATCTTCGGTTTATTATACTATACAAATCAACGTCATATCAATATATAATGATTTATTTTTTTTTAAATATTTTATGAATTATTATAGAAAAATAACAGGACGAAGAAAATCTCCGTCCTTATTTAAAAATCTAAGCTGATTCTTTATCTTTTGACAAAACTACTTTCGGTTTTTTACCATCAGTAATGCATTCTTTAGTAATAATAATTTTTTCTACATCGTCTTTTGATGGAGTTTCATACATTGTATCCATCATAATATTTTCCATTATATTTCGAAGCCCGCGTGCGCCTGTTTTTTTCTCAGATGCTTTTTTTGCT
>CAKTDK010000177.1 GCA_934541205.1 uncultured Eubacteriales bacterium | reverse complement strand
ATATCATTTGCTAAATGCTAAAAATAATGGAATAACCAAAGAAGAAATGGCGGAAATAATAACTCAAGCAGCATTTAATGCATGATGGCCTAATGCTTGGGCTGATGTTAAATTAGCAAAAGAAGTATACACAGATAATGCAGACGGAGAGAATGAACATGGCGGAATATTTGGAATGGGAGAACCAAACACAGCGTTTGCTGAATATTTTATAGGGAATTCATATTTAAAGCCGTTAGCAAATGCGGAAGAATCTGAAATATTTATTTCAAATGTAACTTTTGAACCATCCTGCCGAAATAACTGGCATATTCATCATTCAACAAAAGGCGGAGGTCAAATATTGATTTGTATTGAAGGGGAAGGATGGTATCAAGAGGAAGGAAAAGCAGCTCAGCCTCTGAAAGAAGGAGATGTTGTTGTAATTCCTGCAAATATTAAGCATTGGCACGGAGCTAAAAAAGATTCTTGGTTTAGTCATATTGCTGTAGAAATACCGGGAGTTGATACTTCAAACGAATGGCTTGAAAAGGTATCTGATGAATATTACGGCAAACTATAATATAAGAGGGTGTTTTAATATGAAAAAATTAATTATATATTATTCGTATGGAGGAAATACAAAAAAAATTGCACAGATACTTCAAAAAGAAACAGGTTATGATATTGCCGAAATAAAAACAATAACGCCGTACAGTGATGATTACGATTTGGTTGTAGAACAAGGAAAGAAAGAAGTTGACAAAGGATTTTTGCCGAAAATACAACCTCTTGATAAAAGTCTTGATGATTATGATACTGTTATTATAGGTTCTCCTGTATGGTGGTATACTTTTGCACCTGCTGTAAATACATTTTTAAAAAATAATGATTTATCAAATAAAACAGTATCTTTATTTGCTACAAACGGAGGTTGGGTAGGAAATACATTTGAAAATTTTGAAAAAGAATGTGCAGGAGCAAATATAAAAAAAGGAATAAATATAAGATTTGATAAAAATATTCTTATTACGCCTGAAAAAAATATTAAAGTTTGGGTTAAGGAAATATAAAAGCATTGGAGATTTTCTCCAATGCTTTTATATTATTTATTAATAAAATTATATGGTACTCCCTGATATACAAAATAATTAAGCCAGTTTGAATATAGGAGATTTGCATGAGCACGCCATTTAGCAATAGGTTTTGCTTTTGGGTTATCATTTGGAAAATAATTATAAGGCATTTTTATATCAATACCTTTTTCGATATCTCTGAAATATTCTTTTGCTAAAGTATCGCTGTCGTATTCGCTGTGGCCTGTTACAAAAATCTGACGGCCGTCTTTGGAAGCGATGAGATAAAGTCCCGCCATATCGGAATATGCAAGAATATCAAGATTTTTGCAGTTTTTAACATCTTCTGCCTTAATTCCAGTGTGTCTTGAATGAGGAGCCCAGAATTCTTCATTAAAGCCTCTTGTAAGATTATGATTTTTCTTTGTTATTTTATGTCTGAAAATTCCAAACATTTTTTCTGATAAAGGATATTTTTTTATGCCGTAATGATAATAAAGGCCGACTTGAGCACCCCAGCAAATATGAAAAGTAGAATAAACATTAGATTTAGACCATTTTAAAATTTCACAAAGTTCATCGTAATAGTCCACATCTTCAAATTCCATATGTTCTACGGGAGCTCCTGTTATAATCATACCGTCGAATTTTTTATTTTTTATTTCATCAAACGTGCAGTAATATTTTAATAAGTATTCTTTTGGAGTATTTTTGCTTTCATAGGTAGCCATTTGCATTAATTCTATATCAACTTGTAAAGGCGTGTTGCTTAAAAGTCTCAAAAGCTGAGTTTCGGTTTCCATTTTTGTAGGCATCAAATTTAAAATTAATATTTTGATGGGACGTATATCCTGTTTAACAGCTCTGTTTTCCGACATGACAAAAATATTTTCTTTCTCAAGTATTTTTTTTGCCGGAAGAGTATCCGGAATTTTTATCGGCATAACTTCACCTTCTTTTAATAATTTTAAATATTTTATAATTATATCACTTGCTTACAGTATTTTCAATATAAAGAAAAATAAAAGTAACCTTTATGAACTGTTTTACATAAATTGTTATTAAATGGATAATAATATATGTGAGGAAATAATGCTATGGGAATAAAATGTCCTGCCTGCGGGTGCGGTCAAGTGGTTATTTTGGATAACTGTCCGTGCGGCAGAAAAAACGAAAATTGTTTTGAACCTATATGTTCTTTATTTTTATTTATGCTCTGCGGATTTTGCACGCCTCAAAGAGCGTGTCTTAATATGTGCTGTCAATGCAGCAAATGCGGGTGTAAATTTAAGGTTTAAGCATTTTACATATAATTTACAATGCTTTTACTGCAATTTGCTTTTTTACAAAAACATGCGGTGTTAATATTTAGATGTATTAAAAAGAAAAGAGGAAAATAAAATGAAAATTAAAAAAGTTTCTTTAGTTATTTCTTTGGTATTATTATTCAGCTTAGCTTTAAGCGCATGTTCAAATTCTGCAAAAAATATTACGGTAAGCGGTTCAACTTCTATGGAATCACTTGTAAAAGCGCTTGGTGAAGCTTATCTTGAAAAAACGGGAAATACAGTAGACGTACAGCCCGGTGGTTCCGGAGCAGGAATTGATAATGTAAAAAAAGGTGTTTCTCAGATAGGCAACGTTTCAAGAAATCTTAAAGATACTGAAAAATCTGAAGGTTATAACGAATACACAGTTGCTATTGACGGAATAGCAGTTATTGTAAATCCTGAAAACGGTATTACAAACCTTACAAAAGATCAGATAGTAAAAATCTTTACAGGAGAAATTACAAACTTTAAAGATTTAGGGGGAGAAGACGCCGAAATAGTAGTTGTAGGACGTGAACAGGGTTCAGGAACAAGAGATGGTTTTGAAAGCGTTCTTGATATAGCTGAAAAAGCAAAATATAAATCTGAACTTAATGAAACAGGACAAGTAAAAAATCTTGTTGCCACTACTAAAAATGCCATTGGATATATTTCACTTGGATATGTTGACGATACTGTTAAAGCGCTGAGTGTTGACGGAATTACCCCTTCAGAAAGTACAGTACAGGATCAAAGCTATTCAATTCAAAGACCTTTTATTATGATTACTGCAAAAGAAGAAAATGCTGATGCAAAAGAATTTATCAATTACATTTTATCTGATGAAGGTCAAGAAATAGTTTCTAAAAAAGGTTACGTAGCAGTAAAATAACTCCTAATTATATTTCAATAACGGATATCCGCATCATAATATGGTGTGGATTATCCTGTTATCAGGAAGGGTTTTTATATGGAATTAAAAAAGTCAAAAAAAAGTAAAAAAGATATTGTTGACAGTGTTTCAAAATATATATTTTTGGTTTGTGCCTGTGCGTCAGTTGCAGCTGTAGTGCTTATTTCTTTATATATGATAATTTCAGGACTTCCCGCAATTTTTAAAATTGGATTTAAAGAATTTTTTTTGGGAACAGTATGGAATCCTACCGGGGCAGATCCGAAATTCGGCATACTTCCTATGATTTTATCTTCTATTTTTGCAACCTTCGGTGCAATACTTATAGGAGTTCCGATAGGTATTTTTGTCGCTGTATTTTTAGCGGAAATTGCTCCTAAAAAGCTTGCAAAAGCAGTAAAACCCGCAGTTGAGCTTTTGGCAGGTATACCCTCTGTAATTTACGGTCTTTTGGGTATGCTTATCGTTGTTCCTTTTGTAGCTAAAGTTTTTAATTTGTCTTTTGGAATGAACTTATTTACGGCAATTTTAATACTGTCGGTAATGATTTTGCCTACCATAAT
>CAKTDK010000176.1 GCA_934541205.1 uncultured Eubacteriales bacterium | reverse complement strand
TACTATTAAAATAACAATAAAAATAATAAAAGCAATGATTGCAGCAGCAAAGACACTTGCTTATGCAATTATTTCAGGAGGTTGGATTGCAGTTTTAATTATTGTAATTATAACTTTAATTGCCTTAATATGCACCTCAGTTTTTGGAATATTCTTTTCATCAGAAGATACAGGGAGCAAAGTAACAATAGGAGAAACACAAGAAGTAACTACAATGAGTAGGGTTATATCAGACATAAACAAAGAATTTATGAAAAAAATCACAGATATACAAAATTCAAATTCTTATGATGAGTGTGAGATAAATTCTAACAGAGCAGAATGGAAAGATGTACTTTCAATATATGCTGTAAAGGTAAGTGGAGGAAAAGAGCAAACCGATGTAATAACTATTGATGACAATAAAGTAAAAGAATTAAAAAATATATTCTGGGAAATGAATGAAATAAATCATAATATTACAGAAAAAACAGAAACGAAAACAGAAATACACTTAACAAAAACGGAAAGAAAAACAATAACCACAAAAACATTGCATATAAATATTACAAGCAAATCAGTAGAAGAAATGGCAGAAAAATATAATTTTAATCAAGAACAAATGAAACAACTAACTGAAATAAGAGATAGCGAGTATGCAAGTATGTGGAGTGCAGTCATTTATGGTACTTCTGTTGGAAGTAATGATATAGTTGCAGTAGCATTAAGTCAAGTTGGAAATGTTGGAGGAGAGCCTTACTGGAGTTGGTACGGATTTAAAAGTCGTGAAGAATGGTGTGCTTGTTTTGTTTCTTGGTGTGCAAATGAGTGCAACTATATTGAAAAAGGTATTATTCCTAAATTTGCAGGTTGTGGAAATGGAGTAGATTGGTTTAAAGCGTGTTTATTATGGAAAGATAGAGGTTTTATTCCAAAAGGTCGGCGATATTATATTCTTCGATTGGGCTACTGATAAAGACGGAAGAAATGGAAAAGCAGACCATGTTCGGAATTGTTGAAAAAGTTGAGAATGGGAAAGTTTATACAATAGAGGGCAATTCAAACGATAGATGTTGCCAGAGAGAATATGATATAAATAGTCCAGACATTTTGGGTTATGGAATACCAATGTATTGATTAAGATTGAGAAAAATTATATTGTAAACAAGAGAGGTAAAAAATGAGATTAAAAAAGTTTGATGTGGTCGAATTAGTAGATGAAAACAAAGCAACAATTTTAGGTGTTAGCAAAAATAACTATTATACAGAAATTGTTGATAAAGAGGGAAAAACGATAGAATATAGAAATATTAAACCAGAAAAAGTAAGAAAGATTTTATTTACAAGAGATAGAGAAAGATAGATAAAAAGTGTACTAGCAAATTTAGAGCTAGTACACTTTTTATTTTTTGCAAAAAATTCAAAATATGGTATAATACCTTTGGAAAAATTAATTACATTTTGAAATGAATGAAAGAAGGAACGAACAATGCAGTTTTCAAGTAAAGATATTCAATTATTTAATGAAGCAGGAATAAATGTAGAAAATAAAAACTATACAAATGATGAAGTAGAAAGATTAAAAATAAAAGTTACTGACTTTATAATGAGTAAAAGTAGTAAAGATATAGATAAATATAATAAGAAATTTAGTAGTTTATTATAAGGGATTAGATATGGATAAAGAAGAAATAATAAAATATTGCTTATCATTAAAAGATACATATAAAGATTGCCCATTTCCAGATGATTTTGAATCTGTAACAATGAAACATTGTAAAAATAAAAAGTGGTTTGCCTTAATAATGAATGTTCATAATAAACTATATCTAAATGTAAAAACAAACCCTGACTATTCAGATATATTGAGAAATACTTATGACTATATAATACCAGCTTATCACATGAACAAAGAACATTGGAATACGATTATTATAGATAAAAAAGTGGACAAGACATTGGTAAAAGAATTAATAGAACAAAGTTATGAGTTAACAAATTAAAGTTAAACATAAATAGTAATTTGAAAGTGAGATGAAAATAATGAAAAAGAAATTTGTTTTAATACCAACAATTTTATTATTAATGTGGTTTTTTCTTGATATGATTGGTATATCTTTCAACAATACATATTTGGTATCTCGTTCATTTGGTGAAGATGGTGTATTTTTTATTATATATTTAGTATTGTTATTACTATATATATTTAAAGAGAAAATTGGAAAATATGTATTAACTATTTGGTTAAGTATATGGTTATTTACACAATGCTTATTTCATTATGGATACCAATTAATTGGACAAACAACAGAATCTAAAATAAATTATTTTAGTGGAAGTATAAAAATATTTAATGTAAATGGTTATTTTCCTGATTTATATCATTTTCTTTTGCATATTTTAATATTAATAAGTTTATTTGCTTTGATAATATATATAATCAAAAATAAAAGAAAAATTACAATTTAGTAATTAGTTAGAAAAATAGTAAATTTATTTTAATAAAAGAAAATGAATAAAAAAGTTAAATTCAAGTGCGAAGATTCCACTTCTGATTGGTGGTATTAAATACATTAATTATTTATAATTTTCTTGGAGGTGGAAAAATGGAACTTAAAGATATAATATTAAAAAAAAGAAAAGAAAAAAATATGACACAAGAAGAGCTTGCTGAAGAATTAAATGTTGCAAGGCAAACCGTTTCAAAATGGGAAACAGGCGAAACAATTCCTGATATTGAAAGTTTAAAAAAATTGGCACTCCTTTTAGAGTTTTCTATTGATACTGCCCTAGGAATTGAAGTAGATAATGAAAATGCTGATAAGATAGAGTGGTTAATTATTGGTGTTTTTATTATTGGAAACTCATTAGGACTTATTTTTAATAACATTATATTAGGTAGTGTTTTTGCTATGATTGGATTTGGGATATGGTTTATACTAAAATTTTTTAAGAAATAAAATAATTTATAAGGATATACTTATGAAAAAATGGATTAAATATTTAACAAGTACTGTTGTTTTTAGTGTTATTTATACCATAGCAGAGTATTTATTAACTAAGAATATAAATTGGAAAATGATTATTACTGCGACAGTACTATATTCAGCTCTTTATGCCGCAACTGATTTTATTTGTGAAAAATTTTAATGTATAATAAATTACAATTTAACGATTGCTACGAAAAGTAGCATAAATGTAAAATAGTATTGCTTTCAAAAGAGTAATTTAAATTGTATATTAAAACTGTAAGGAGGAATATTTATGAAGTTAAATGAAAAGATAAAAGAATATAGAAAAATATTTAATTTATCACAAGAACAACTTGCAGAAAAATTAAATGTATCAAGACAAGTTATTACAAAGTGGGAAAACAATGAAGGATTACCTGAAATTGGAAATTTAAAAGCTATATCTAAAATTATGGGTATATCAATAGATTATTTATTGGATGAAACAAAAAAACTTGAATATCCATTGAAAAGAAGATGTATAAGATGTAATATTGAAATGATAGAAAATTTTGATATAAAAGTTGAGGGTGCAGGATATGGAATTAAACTAACTCAACAGGGTTTATTTAAAGATAATTTAGGCAAAATTCAATGTGCAGTATGTCCTGAATGTGGATATATGGAAACATATATTGAGGATACAAATAAAGTTAAAAAATTATTAAAAAAGTAATACAAATTACAAGTTATAGAGCAGATAATATTTGATAATTATCTGCTTTTGTGATAGGATAAATAAAAACAAACAGTAATTTATAAATTAGGTGAAAGCTATGATATAACAGTGTTTAATAGATATGTTAAAATGCATTGCTTGTAGCAACAGGGTATTTGTCATACAATTTATTTAACGAAA
>CAKTDK010000175.1 GCA_934541205.1 uncultured Eubacteriales bacterium | reverse complement strand
TCTTTGTTTGTGTCCTTTACCCGTAACGGTAAGAATATAATCCGTTGATATATCTGAAATATTTATTCCCGCAAGTTCGGAAAGCCTAAGCCCGCAGTTTAAAAATAAAGTCAGCATTAAATAATCGCGTTCTTTAAAAGGGCCGTCTACGCTGTTTAAAAGTTCAAGGCTTTCTTCAAGGGACAGGTGCTTTGGAAGGGTTTTTCCGATTTTAGGGTTGTCCAAAGCGATTGTAGGATTATTCTCCAGGGTATTTGTTTTGACGGTAAGATATGTATAAAATCCTTTTATGCTTGATACTTTTCTTGAACGGGCGGCAGCGCCGTCGGATTTTTTAGTCTGTAAAAATGTCAGAAATTCATAAATATCCATTATGGTAATACTATTTAAAAAATTTCTGTCAATATCCGTTATATCAATTACGTCAAATTCATTTTTAGGATTGGGAATATCTTTTTTTGCATCCGGACATTTTTTATTTTTCACAAATTTTAAAAAATATCGCAAATCAAGATAATATTCATAAACCGTCTTTTCGGATCTTCCTTTTATAGTGAGCATATAGAATAAATAATTTCTGAGAAGCTCGGGACAATCGTCAAAATTCATATTTTCACCTCAAAAATTATAATCTTATTATATAATAACATTTTATTTTAAAAAATAAAAGTTGTTTTAAAAATATTGTTATTAGGAAAATTGTGTAATATAATATAAAATATCTTATTTAATTATAGGAGGATTGTCAATGGAAAAAATTATGTATGTATATAATCCTAAATCGGGAAACGGAACTATTTCCACAAAGACAAATAATATTATAGAAACAATAAATAACAATAAAGATATTATCATACCTTATATGATAGGAGCGTCAAAAGATGATTTTTCCGATGACGTTATAAAAAAAATAATGCCTGATAAAATAATTGCCGCCGGAGGAGACGGAACTATTTCAAAAATGGCCGGAAAGCTTAAGTCGTTAGGCCTTGACGATATTCCCATAGGAATAATTCCTGCAGGAACCTGCAATGATTTAGCGAGAATACTTAATTTGACTGGATCGGTGGAACACCTTGTTGACAGATATGCAAAAGGAAGCGCTAAGCAAATAGATATAGGTATGGTTAACGGAAGATATTTTTTAAACACCTTTGCGGGAGGGATGATTGCGGGGGTATCAAGCGACACTAATCAGGAATTTAAAAAAAATGCCGGAAAGCTTGCATATTATCTTATGACTTTAGCTGAACTTGGAAATATAAAGTCTTTTGATTTAACGGTTGAACATGATGAGGGAAAGGTTGAGGGAAGGTTTATATTTTTCTTGGTTTTAAACGGAAAACATGCCGGAGGAATTCAAAACGTTATTCCCGACGCCGATATAAACGACGGATATCTTGATGTTATGCTTATAAGAGAATGCAATCCTCTTGATATATTGCCGCTGCTTGTAGAATTTTCTCAGGGCAAACATAAAAATAATAAAAATATTGAAATGTTTAAAACAAAAAGATTATATATAGACGGAGACGAAAGCGTTATTACAACTATAGACGGGGAAAGAGGGATAAGTCTTCCTTGCCGTATAAAGTGTATAGAAAAAGGATTTAATGTAATTTTATAAATATTTATATTCATAAAAAGATTCTTCGTTACTTTTTTCTGAATGACAGGAATGGTAGTATCCTTAGGTTGATTACGTTATTTCAGAAAGCCAGAACAGTAAAGTCATTTTAAATGAAAGGGGAGGCCTTTTTAAATCTTCATAGTTAGAATAATAAGCTTTATTTTTTAGTGATGTCTTTATTCCGAAATTTAAAATGCTTGATTTTTGTTTAAATAATAATAGCGGAAAATTTTTAAAAATTATTTTTAAATCAAAAAATAATTTTATATACGTTTTACAAATTATAAATTTTGTGTATAATATATTTATAAAAGGCATTGCATCCCTTTAAGGGAGCAGTAGTTAGGAGAATATATATGATTTTGGTAATTGACGTGGGAAACAGCAATGTAGTTCTCGGTCTTTATAAAGACGACAAATTGTTTCATACCGCAAGGCTTAGCACTGACAAAAACAAAACTGAAGATGATTACTGCGCTTTGATATACAATATATTCAAGGTGTCTAAAATCAATTTGAGCGATATTAAAGGCGCCATAGTGTCAAGCGTTGTACCTCCTTTGACTTCAGCTATGCAAGGCTGTGTGGAACGGCTTATAGGTAAGACGCCTCTTGTAGTAGGTCCTGGAATAAAAACAGGCCTTAATATAAGAATCGATAATCCAGCTCAGACAGGTTCTGATATCGTTGCGGATACGGTTGCGGCTTATCATCTTTACGGAGCGCCTGTAATTGCGGTAGATATGGGAACTGCTACTACTATGAATGTAGTTTTGGAAAACGGAACTTTTATCGGTGGCTGTATTATGCCGGGAGTTAAGATTTCACTTAATGCTTTGTCAAGCAGTGCGGCTCAGCTTCCGTTTATAAGCTTTGAAGCTCCTGAAAATCCCATTTCTTCAAACACTATTGACTGTATGAAATCGGGAATTGTGTTTGGCTATGCTTCAATGATAGACGGTATGGTCGAGAAAATGGCAGCTCAGCTTGGAGTTATGCCGAAGGTTGTGGCTACCGGAGGAATGTCGTCGGTTATTATACCTCACTGTAAGAATGATATTGCGGTAAATCCTAATTTATTGCTTGAAGGTCTTTATATTCTCTATAAGAAAAACATATAAAATTTATTAGCGCTGCATCTTTTATGAGCAGCAGCAAGGAGTGATTTTTTTGGTTAAAAATTATAAAACATTAAGATTTGTTCAGATGGCGATTTTGTCAGCAATACTTTTCATTATGGGATTTACGCCTCTTGGAACATTAGGTCCTATGGCTATTACAATTGCTCAGGTGCCTGTTGTAATCGGCGCTTGCACATTAGGCAAAAAAGAAGGAGCTATTTTAGGAGGAGTATTTGGTTTTGTGAGCTTTTTATATTGGATTACATTGGGGCAAGCGTTACCTGCGGTAGCATGGGCGTTTAATCCTTTTGAAAGCTTTTCTTCTGCTGATTCTATTCCTATAGGTATTTTATTTGCAGTAACATCTATAATAGTTTGTTTTGTACCCAGAATCCTTATTGGGTTTGTTTCAGGATTTGTTTTTGAAAAACTGGAAAACAAAAACGAGCCTTTAGCATATATTTTATCAGGGATTTTGGGAGCGTTGACAAATACAGTGCTGGTACTTGGAATAACTGCTGCGGTATTTATTCCTTTAAGCGGACATATGACAGGGTTAAAGCCTGGAGTTGCGGTTGCTTTTGTAGTAGGTTCTTTAACTATAAACGCTGTTTTTGAGGTTATTATTACCCCTATTTTGTCCTATGCTATTGCAAAACCTATAAATTACTATGTAAATAAAAAAAGAAAACATAAAGTATAAAAAATTAATATAATGCCTTTTATATATACGGGAATGTTTTTAAACATTCCCGTTTTTATATATTTACAATTTTGACTTTACTTTTACAAGTTAAAGTGCTACAATAACAATGCAGAAATTTATGGAGGCATAAATAATGAAAAAAATAGAAAATGCAGAACTTTTATATAAAGCGGTTTTAGCTCTTGAAACAAAAAAAGAATGTGAAAAATTTTTTGAAGACCTCTTTACCGTAACAGAGCTTATAGAAATTTCTCAGCGGCTTGAGGTAGCAAAAATGCTTAAAAAACAATGTGTATACAGCGATATTGTGGCAAAAACCGGGGCGAGTACCGCTACAATAAGCAGAGTTAACAGATGCCTTAATTACGGAGCGGACGGATATAAAATAATTCTTGACA
>CAKTDK010000174.1 GCA_934541205.1 uncultured Eubacteriales bacterium | reverse complement strand
ACCTTCAATTACAGATACTATAAATATTATAAAAGGCATAAAAAGTTATTATGAAGAATTTCATCATGTTATAATTCCGGATAATATTATTGAACAGGGTGTAAAAATGTCTGAAAGATATATTACGGACAGATTTTTACCGGATAAAGCTATTGATTTATTTGATGAAGCGTGTTCAAAAGTGTCTATATATGATGAAAATCTTAATGAGTATTTAAAGCTGTCAAAGGAAAGTAAAATTTTAAATGAAAAGCTTGAAGAGCTTGAAAGTTCTGAGCCTGATGATAAAATTTTTGAACAGATTGCAGAAGTAAAATCTAAAATCTTTCCTATTGAAGAAAAACTTTTAAAATTAAAGGATATAAGTTTTCCTACTTTGACGGTAGCAGATCTTGCCAAAGTAATTGAACTTTGGACAGGAGTTCCTGCTGAAAAGACGGCTCATAACGATTATGAAAATCTTATTGGTTTAGAGGACAGAATAAAAGAAAAAGTTATCGGACAAAACGAGGCAGTTGAAAAGGTATGTAACGCCGTTCTTCGTTCAAGAGTATCTCTTTCGCCTGTTAAAAAGCCTGCGTCATTTATTTTTGTAGGTTCAACAGGAGTTGGAAAAACTTTTCTTGTGAAAACTTTAGCAAACGATCTGTTTGACAGTCCGGAATCACTTATAAGGCTTGATATGTCGGAATATATGGAAAAACACACCGTATCAAGAATTATAGGCTCGCCTCCCGGATATGTAGGATATGATGAAGCAGGGCAGCTTACGGAAAAAATAAGAAGAAAGCCCTATAGCGTAATTTTGTTTGATGAAATTGAAAAAGCTCATCCTGACGTTTTAAATATACTTTTGCAGATACTTGACGAAGGCCATATAACCGACGCCCACGGTAAAAAAGTAGATTTTTCAAATACCATAATTGTAATGACTTCAAATGCCGGTTCTGATAAAAAAGGAGATATTGCAGGTTTTAATAAAACTTCTAACAGTATGGCAAAAGAAAAAGCTGAAAAAGCGCTCAGTGAATTTTTACGTCCGGAATTTATTAATCGTATTGATGAAATCATTGTGTTTAATAAGCTTTCTGTGGAAAATATAAAAATTATATGCGATTCTATGCTTAATGAATTTAAAGACGCTTTAAGGTTAAAAGGTATAGATATGACTTATGACAAAGAAATTTTGGATTATCTTGCTAAAAAGAGTAACTTTGAAAAATTTGGTGCAAGAGATGTGAGAAGACTTATTCAGAAAGAAATAGAGGATAAACTTACAAAGACAATAATTTACAATTATGATAAGTCGCTTACAAATGTTAATATATCTTTAAAAGATAACAGTATCGTAATTGATACGAATTTGTCATAAAAAACAAAGGAATTTAAATTTATGGAATATTTAATAATGTGTTTAAGCTTTATATCGGGTTTGCTGTTGTTAGCCTTATGTGTCGGAGCTCTGATATTTTACTTTAAGCGTAAAAAGGGAAGTATTGTTTCGTTAGCAGGAGGGGTAGCGGTTGCTATAGTTTGGGTTATTACTTTTCTCACTACGTTTCAGCAGTTGTCTACAATATTTGTAAATTTTCAGATAATTTTGAAAATAATATGCGTAACTTTTGTATACGGACTTGAACTTTTAATTTTAAATTGGATATGTATAAAAATAATTTGTAAAAATAATCGAGATGATCAAAAAACAGCAGTCGGAATAGGCTTGTTTCAAGGAATACTTCTTCCTCTCGGAGCCGGTATATATTTTATTATAAACGGAATAAATATTGCGTTTAATACTTTTAGCGGAAATATTACAGGCATAAATCAAGAGACCTGTATGTTTATAACTAACAATAATAATGTGATTAATGTTTATCCTTTTTCAGATACTCTTCTTGATTTTATATCTGTTCCTTTGTTGGTAATTGGAATATGTTTATGTTTTATTTCTATTTCAGTTACGGTTTATTCTTTTTCGGATAAGGGTAAAAAACTTGTTCTTATACCGTCTTTAATTATCGGAATGCTGATGGTTACCGCAGTTGTAACATTTATTTTTATATCCTATAATTTTACTGATGAGTTTGTATATAAAATGATTACTTACTTGGCTATACCTCTGTTCTTTTTAATTATAGGTCTGGCCAATACATATTTTCAGTGTAAAATATATAAAAGATAATGATGCACAAAAAGAGACTGTAGCAAAAGTCAATTCAATTAACAAAAATTAAAAGATTCTTCGCCTAACAGCTCAGAATAACAGGCTTTTTCGCCGTTTTGTCATTCTGAGGGACATAAGTCCCGAAGAATCTTTTTTAATAATATATTCTGTTATTCAGAAAAAGTGAAACGATCGAGGATTTTTTTCGCAATGTCATTTTGAAAGACAAAGCCTTGAAAAATCTCTTAAATGACTGAGTGAAATTTCTCATTTTATTCGTGATGGCAACAAGAGAATGTTAAGAATGATATAGAAAAATCTTAGCTCTTTATTGCGTCATTATTTTTTGATAAATGACGTTTTCTGCAAGTAATTTTTGGTCAAAATTTTAAATTTTTCAAATATTCTTTAAATTCGTCTTTTATTTCATGATGTTGTAAAGCCGTTTCTACAATTGCTTTCATCATACCCATTTTATTTCCCATATCGTATCTTGTGCCAAGATAGTCAACGCCTATCATACCTTCTTTTAAAGTGAGTTCTTTCATGGCGTCTGTAAGCTGTATTTCACCGCCGGCCCCGGGAGGAGTATTTTCGATTATATCAAAAATTTCAGGCGGAAGAACACATCTTCCCAAAATAGAAAATAATGAAAATTCCTGACCTTTTTCAGGCTTTTCAATCATATCGGTTACATTGTATGTTCTGTCTTCAAGTTGTTCTACAGCAAGAGAGGAATATTTAGAAATATCTTTTTGAGAAACTTCTTTAATTCCTACAACGCCTTTTCCGTATTTTTCATAAGCCTGGCAAAGCTCACCCGTGGCAGGAACATCTCCCATAATAACGTCGTCGCCGTATAATACCGCGAAAGGTTCATTTCCTACAAAAGATTTTGCAGCAAGCACTGCATGTCCGAGACCTTTGGTTTCTTTTTGTCTTATAAAGAAAATATTTGCCATTTTAGAAGGCGCAACAGCTTGATTATATAATTCGGTTTTATTTCCGTCAATAAGACGTTGTTCAAGTTCCGGATTTCTGTCAAAATGGTCCTCCATAACGCCTTTGTTTCTATTTGTTATAATAAGAATTTCTTCAATTCCTGATTTTACGGCCTCTTCAACTATGTATTGTATAGCCGGCTTGTCTACAATAGGCAGCATTTCTTTTGGAACCGCCTTTGAAGCGGGAAGAACTCTTGTTCCAAGTCCTGCCGCCGGAATAACTGCTTTTCTTACTTTCATTAATAATTACCTCCTAAATTATAATAAAAATGCTCCTTGATGTTTCACAAGGAGCATAAAATTATTTTTCATCATAAATAATATTTTCTTCCACTCCGTCAAGCTGATTTAAATCTTCAATATCTTCATCCGAAACAAAATCATCAAAAGAAAGCTCTTCCGGAGCGTCAAAATCTTCAAAATCATCTGATGTAGGTATTTTTTTATTCTTGGTTTTTTCAAAAGAACAGCAAGGTTTACTAAAAATTTTATCCCTGAAAATGTATAATATTACAGCAACAGCGGATAAAGCTGCAAAAACACCGATTAAGATACTTAAAATTCCAACTTTCTTTTTGTTCATAAGTCTATTCCTCCATAAAATAAAAAATAGAACATTCTAAGAATTATATTACAATAATTAATTAAGATATTCAAGTATATTTTGCAAAAAAAATTATAAAATAATCAAAAGTGTTAATATTAA
>CAKTDK010000173.1 GCA_934541205.1 uncultured Eubacteriales bacterium | reverse complement strand
TAACACAAAAGCTTTCAAAAGAAGGTTCTATTATAGGTCCTCCCGCAGAAAAAGAATAAGCAGTGGAACCGGTAGGAGTAGAAATTATTATTCCATCTGATTCAAAAGTGTTTATAAGACTGTCATGACAATAAAGTTCAAGTCTGAGCATTTTTGTAATAGTGCCGTTTGACACAACAGCGTCATTTAATGCTCCGTAACTTTGACAAATTTCTCCGTTTTTTAAAATGTCTACTTTAAGCATCATACGTTTTTCAACATTATAATCACCTTTAAGTATATCGGGAACGCAGTTTATTTCTCCATTTTCAAGTTCAGTCATATAACCTAAATTTCCGAAATTTATTCCTAAAATCGGAACCGAATTTTTTGCACAATAATGCGCTATATTGAGTATCGTTCCGTCACCGCCCAAAGTAATGGCAACATCACAATCTGCAAAAAGCTGATTGAACCGTTTATATGATACAAAATCAAAATAACACTCATCTTTTGCATCTTCCGGCATTAAAATTTCAAAATCTTCACTATGTAAAAGCTCAATCAATTTTTTGCTTTGAATATAATTTTTATCTCTTGTATTATTGGTTATAATGGCTACTTTTTTCATTAAAAAACTCCAATCAAAGATTTTTAAATGCTTTTTCAACTGTTTCTTTTATATTAGGAAATATATTACTTTTGCCCTTAAATTCAAAAAGACTTATATATTCAATATTTCCTTCCCCGCCCTTTATAGGAGAAAAATCAAGCGCTTTAATATAAAAATTTTTTTCTTTAAAATAGTTTATAATATTATTTATAATGCTTATATGCGCTTTTTTGTCCCTTACAACACCGTTTTTATTTATATTTTCTTTTCCGGCTTCAAACTGAGGCTTTATCAAAAAACAGCAAAAAATATTATCCTCCAGAAATTTTTCTAAAGCATCTGCAACACGACAAACAGATATAAAAGAAACATCACAGCACACAAAATCTATTTTTTCCGGAATGATTTCTTTTGAAATATCTTTTATATTTGTTTTTTCAAGATTTATTACTCTTTTATCAAAAATCAATATATCATCAAGCTGGCTTGTCCCAACATCCAAAGCATATACCTTTTTAGCCCCGTTTTTTAAACAACAATCGGTAAATCCTCCGGTTGAAGCTCCGATATCAAGACAAGTACAATCTTTTAAATCTATTTTAAAACATTCTACCGCTTTTTGCAATTTCAATCCGCCTTTTGAAACAAAAGGGTTGTCATCGCCTGTTATTTTTACAAAATCTGTTTCTAAAACCGCATAAGAAGTTTTTACAATTACTTTGTCATTTACTTTTACAAAACCTTTTTTTATAAGTTCTGAGGCTTTTTGTCTGCTTTTGCAAAGATTATTTTCTTTTAAATATATATCAAGCCTCATTTTTCAAAAACCTCATTATAAAAAGTATCTAAAATACCGGTAACGTCAAGTTTAAGCTGAGAAAAAAGTTCAGATGTTTTCCCATGTTTTACAAACATATCGGAAATACCCAATATTTTATAATCATTTTTAAAATTATTATTCAGTAAAAGCATGCTTATATAATTTCCGATTCCTCCGCTTACAAGACCTTCTTCGATAAATAAAGAATGTTTATATTTACTTATAATTTCCGTTATTTTATAATTTAAAGGTTTTAACTTATTTATTTTTAAAACATCAACACTAATACCTTTATCTTTAAGTTCCAATACAGCTTTTACAACATTTTCATATATTCTTCCGTAGGTAATAAAAAGATATTTTTTATCTTCTACGTTTTCTATATAAGTAAAATCATTTTTTGTAGGTAAAAATTCGGAACATAACGTAATTTCTCTTCCTCTCGGATATCTGACAGCCACCGGACAATTATCTTTGTAAAGAGCCTGCTCCAAATGCCAGCGCAGTTCATTATAAGTAGAAGGAGAATATATTTTTATATTAGGTATTGTGTTTAAAAAAGAAACATCAAAAATTCCCTGATGAGTTTCTCCGTCTTCACCTACTATTCCTGCCCTGTCAACAGCCAAAACAACAGGCAGCTTCAAAATACAAATATCGTGAATTATGTTATCATAAGCTCTTTGCAAAAAAGTAGAATAAACGGCAAATACAGGTTTCATACCGTTTTTTGCAAGACCTGCCGAAAAAGTTGCACCATGCCCTTCGGCAATTCCGACATCAAAAAAACGTTCTTTATACTTTAACGCAAAATCATCAAGTCCGGTACCTGTTTTCATTGCGGCGGTAACAGCGCAGATTTTCTCATCTTTTTCCGCAAAATTACATAATATTTTTCCGAATTCATCAGAAAAACAACCGTTATCACTGCCTTTTTGTTTTCCCGTATTTATGCTAAATGAAGAAATACCATGAAAGGTATCCGGCCTTGTTTCAGCAGGCACATATCCCTTTCCTTTTGTTGTAACAGCATGAATTATCACAGGTTTATCCAGTTTTTTTGTATCTTCTAAAAGAGGAATAAGTGTTTTTATATCATGACCGTTAACCGGTCCTAAATATATAAAACCCATATCTTCAAAAAATATATTATTAAGCATAAGTTCCTTTAATAAATTCTTTGACTTTCTAAGACCTTTTACCAGTCCGTCACCTACAGCCGGTATTTTCTGAAGTACTCTTTCAGTATTATGCTTAAAATCATTATACCCTTCTGCCGCTCTTATCGAAGCAAGATATTTAGCCATAGCGCCAACATTTTTTGAAATGGACATATCATTGTCATTTAATATAACTGTCAGCTTTTCTTTACTTCTTCCGGCATTATTCAAAGCTTCATACGCAAGTCCTCCGGTAAGAGCTCCATCGCCTATTACCGCTATTACGTTTTTATCTTTTTCCCCTTTTAATGAATTAGCTTTTGCAAGTCCCAAAGCAACAGAAATAGACGTACTTGCATGTCCGGCAATAAAAGCATCATGCTCGCTTTCATTTGGATTTGTAAATCCTGAAATACCGCCGAATTTTCTTATTGATTTTAATTTCTCACGTCTGCCGGTTAAAATTTTATGGACGTAGCTTTGATGTCCTACATCAAAAACAATAGAATCATAAGGAGTATTGAAAACTTTATGAAGCGCTATAGTAAGTTCCACAACGCCCAAATTTGGAGCTAAATGCCCTCCGTTATTTGAAACTACTTCAATTAAATATTGCCTTACCTCATTGGCTAATATTTCAAGCTGGGAAAAAGAAAGCTTTCTGACATCTTCAGAACTATTTATTGTGTCAAGAAGCACATATTTTCCCATTATTTTTTCCTCCCAATAAATTTAAAAGTACAAAATGCTATAATTTTTCCTACAATAAAAACTATACTGTCGCTTTTACTTATCGCTATACTTTTTCCCATTGCCTTTCCTCCAACAGTACAAGCTGCTACTAACGCTGTTACAACCATACCTAAAATATTTTCAGAAAGACTGTTAAAATTATTTACTATATGAACTACAATAATTGCTCCGCATGTACCAGAAATTACGCCGGCTATATCTCCAACCACATCATTGCAAAAATTTGATACTTTTTCAGCGTTTTTTGCCAATGATACCGCCTGTTTTGCCCCGAATACTTTCTTTGCTGCCATGGAATGAAGAATTTTTATATCAGCTGAAGTTACAGCAACTCCCACGATATCAAAAACTACACCTATTAAAACAAAAGCTATAAGTACGCAAAAAGCAATTATAAGTCCTGCACTTGATAAAACAGTAGATGAAAGTTTTGCGGTAAAGAAAGAACTATTAAGTGAATTAGCATTGATACTTGGAATTTTACCACAAGTATCAACTGAAAAACATCTTCAACCAACTTTCCACCAACCGCTACACATGGCGTGAGGGAGTAGACGC
>CAKTDK010000172.1 GCA_934541205.1 uncultured Eubacteriales bacterium | reverse complement strand
ATACACATCCGATTATCCATATCAGAACAAAATAGAAACCTGCTCTTTGTCTTTTTCTTTCGAAGGAAGAACTGGAAATTGATATCTTTTTATCTATCTTTGATTTTTTCATTAATTTCCACCTCCAACTACAACAAAGTCATTTGCTTTAACAGTAACATTTTCAACATTTACATCCTGATCTCCGTAATTTACATAAACTACTGCACCGTTAGTAAATACGGTTTTTCCTACATTTTCATTAATAAAAGTATGACTTTGCATTGCATTGTTTCCTACCGCGTCATAAACAGGCTTTAATCTTTCATAAACTTCTTTTATCAAAGGAATATTATCGTCAATATTACAAGCATAATATTCGTTATATTTGCTTCCTTTGGTAGAATTTGATTCTGCGCTGAATAGTGAAAAGTTTACAGCCATCGCCGATTCCGCTGCTTTTAAAATCATTTCATTTCTTTCAGATTCCAAATTTATCGGAACTCCAGCAATATCAAATAGTCCTGAATAAACCATTTGTACTAAAGGTATTTCTTTCGACTGAATATCAAGATGGCTTGAATAAGTAGGCAAGTTTGTTATTACATCCGCATATTTTGCAACATATAGATTTCCATATTCAATCATAATTTTATTTGATATATTTTCATCTATATTTTTCATTACTTCATCTATATAAATCTCCGAATGTGATTTATCTGAAATATTATCCTGATTAAACGCTGAATGAATATATTGTCCGAAATATGCAACGGATAAATTTTCTATATTATATTTTTTAGCGTCTTTTAAGAAAGAATTTGTAATTCCTAAAATCTTCTCCGGATGAATAAGATTGAATTTTTTATCATCTCTTAAATATCGATTTGATCTTCTATATTCAGAACAATAAACAGGCTGATAATTAAGATCCTTTGCTGCAACAACAAGCTTCAAAACACTTGTACTGTCTTTATAATATCTTGCAAAATCAACATCTAAGAAAAGATTTACATTTTCATCTTTGTTGCTGTCATTTATCAAATCTTTAAGCCCGCCTTTGCCTCCAAGACGGAAATCAGCACTCATCTTGTTTGGAACTACGTCGTCCATTCCACCTTTTTGCCAGCCTTTATACCTGAAATTTATATTGGTAAATCCAATTTCTTTTAAATTA
The DNA here is from genome assembly GCA_934541205.1 of uncultured Eubacteriales bacterium. Lineage (GTDB taxonomy): Bacteria > Bacillota > Clostridia > Oscillospirales > RGIG7773 > RGIG7773. Next base: position 2,759 of record CAKTDK010000172.1, on the reverse strand, counting down.
TCAATAATTTTCTGAGCCTCATCATAAGTAGTTAATTTTTTGAGTCCTGTATACGGAATTCCAAGAAAATGTTTAACTTCTTTTATTCCACCGATTGCCTCAACTACTATAGGAACTCCGGAAGATTTTTTATTTGTAAGATTATATTTTTTTACTATTTCTTCCTTATATCTATTTGCCATATCGGAATACTGATTTTCTCCAGCTTTTAAAGGATAATAATTAATTGTAAACTTTTTAGCTTCAATTTTACCCTGATTAAACTGAAAGTCCGAAGAAGTAGTATTATATGCTCCGCCTTTTAAGTTTTCATATTTTCTAAGCTCGCAGGCAATATAAGCATAATTATATCTGCAGTTTACTCCGCTTATCATTGCTGTTGCAACTCCAAGTGACGCTGCATTATCAACAGAAATCATAAGTCCGGCATTTTCTTTTGAAAATCCCATAATCGGAATAACAGGATTTTGAATAATAGCTCCGCGGGTGCTATCCTGGAATATCATGTCATCTCCATAAACAGAAGCGCTGTATTCAATATTTTCTTTTTTCATATTTGAATTAAAATATGTATTGAAATCAATAGTTGCACCGCTTCCGTCAGGAATTACAATATAACCTTTTTCCTGTTGTCCGGCAGCTCCAAATCCAGGCATTATAGAAATGTTTGAAAGCTTACTTTGACCTTTAGTTGAACCCGATTCATCCAAAGAACCGTTTAACAGTAAATCTGCAACCAAATGATCGTCTTCAAGACTTAATTCCAAAGTTATTGTAATGTCATAGCTGTAATCCTTAGCGCCAACCAAAACACTTGTAATTCTTTCAAGGAAATTTACTGTATAAATCAGTTTGTCGCCGCTTTCCTTTACAACAAAATAATTTACCTTTGAACCGTTTGAACAAAGCTGAATTACCGAACCTTCCATTATTACGTCAGCAGAAATCACCGAACTTAAAAAGTTCTTTGTATCTTCAACCGCGATATCGTCAGAATTAAGCTGCGCTTCACTAAGTCCGGAACGCCAAATATAATTATTATTTGATTTATCAACTAAAATTATATTACCATACTGACGTTTATTTTCTCCTGATGAATCAGCATTATATAAAAGCGCTATTTTATCATTTTCCTTAAACAGCTTATATCCTTCCGCAGAAAGATCTGCCGGAACTACATACGGATTTGCTGTTTCAGCAAAAACGTTAAGAGGAAATGTTGAAATACAAAATGCTGAAATTAATAATGCAGCCAATACTTTTTTAAATATTTTCATCTTATTTCCTCCTTTTAATTTAATCTTAATAAGAATTCAGAATACAGCAGATTAAAAAATCCGAATAACTGCTGTGTCATCTGCATAAACAAAGCTATCAAAAACAATATTATTCCCATTCCTATTACAGTAAGGATAATTACTCCGAAAGTTTTAAAGAATTTATAATCGTGAATGACTTTTAATCCGTAGAAAAGCAAAACCCCTACCCAAAGATTAACTATCATTCCCGTATAGTTAATAAAAAACTCTTCTCCTGTTACTATCCAGTTTGAAATAATTACTGAGAAAAAATTAAATGCAACCGCAGGTACTATACTGTATGTCACAACGATAAATATATCGCCAATTTTTCCTTCACCATCAGTAAGAGTTGTAAAGCACCAATTTGCAAGTACGAAAAGAAGTACTATTGCAACCGTAGAATAGAAACTGTGCAAAATATTAAAATTTTCTATTTTGCTTACATTAAATATAAATCCCGTAGCTGTCCTTTTAAGAATATCTGATACAAAGTACACTGCTAGTATTATTACTCCAATTATATATGAACCTTTTCTTTCAAACTTAAAATTTTCCATTGTATCAATAGGGTGTCTTAAAAGATCAAGGGGTGTAATTTTTCCTGTCTTTGTCATTTACTTTTCCCCCTTTCCGATTTTCTTCTCTTTAAGCTTTAACCTTATTTTCTTTGATATGAACAATATAACAGGTATCAAAATTATTATAACAACTATAATTCCGAAATTTTTCTTAATAAGTTCAGAACGGTACTCTTTGAAAGCCTTTGAATAATTTCCTCTGTCTTCTGCCAAATAGAAATGATCTTTAGCTTTTTCAAAATTTCTTAAATTATAATAAACCTTTCCAATACCTACATGAGCAAAATCGTAATTTGCATTATATTTTAAAACTTCTTCCCAAGGTTCAAGAGCAGCATCATAGTTACCGCTATTAAACACATCTACGGCAGTATGTACTTTTTCACCAAATTCAGAAACACCGAAAACAGTAAGGCTGCCTTTTTTCATATCAAGTACAATATGTTTTCCATTGATAACATCCAAAGCTACAGGGTCATTAAACGCGCCGAGCTGGTCTCCATTAGCTCCATATATAAATAACAGATTTCCGTCAGAATCATACTGAAATACACGTTTATATTCTCTGTCAAGAACATTTATATAATCTTTTTCTTCATCAATGCAAATATCTACAAAGATATTATCTCTCATTCCGGTTTGTATTGACGAAGCAACTTCGTAATCTCCGTAAAGATTCGGCAATGCCAAAGATTTCAACGCTCTGTTATCAGCGCTTAAAGTGTTATCTCCGTGGAAATTAAGTCTTACTACCTGTCCCTGAAAATCGGCAGAGTTTCTTACACAAGCAAACATAAAGCCATCTTTTCTCATATACAGATTTGAATACTCAATTGAAAGAATTCTGGCACGATTTTCAATCTGAGTTTCTGTCATAAAT